>CAZOHX010000513.1:0-2808 GCA_964579315.1 uncultured Saprospiraceae bacterium | reverse complement strand
CTAGGTTTGAATGGCTCCCACATTAAATCGCTCAATGGGAGCATTATTCGCCGCTTCAATCCCCATTGAAATAACTTTTCGTGTTTCTAAAGGGTTGATAATAGCATCTACCCACAGTCGAGCGGCAGCATAATAAGGAGAAGTTTGCTCATCATAACGTGCCTTTATTTTTTCAAAAAGTGCCTTTTCTTCTTCTGGACGGGGTTCTTTACCTTGCTTTTGTAGAGATGATACTTGAATTTGCGTTAAAACTTTAGCTGCCTGAGTACCACCCATGACCGCAATTTTAGCAGTGGGCCAAGCAACAATGAGTCGGGGGTCATAGGCTTTTCCACACATAGCATAATTACCTGCCCCATATGAATTTCCCCTTACGATACTAAATTTTGGTACAGTAGAATTGGAAACAGCATTCACCATTTTGGCACCGTCTTTAATTATGCCTCCGTGTTCGGATCTTGTTCCTACCATAAACCCAGTGACATCATGCAAAAATACAAGAGGGATTTTCTTTTGATTGCAAATCATGATAAAACGACTAGCTTTGTCTGCTGAATCGGAATAAATAACGCCCCCAAATTGTAATTCTCCTTTTTTATTTTTAACAACTTGTCGATTATTGGCGACAATACCCACGGACCAACCATCAATTCGAGCGTATCCACAAATGATTGTTTTTCCATAACCCGCTTTATACTCAGTGATTTTGGAATCATCCACCAATCTTTTAATAATTTCAATAGTTTTGTAGGGTTTAGTGGGGTTTTCAGGAAAAATTTCAAGTATTTCATTCGGATCCAATTTGGGTAGGGAAGGAGTTGCTCTATCAAAACCTGCATTTTCAAAAGTACCAAATTTATCCACCAATTCTCTAATCAGTTCTAGTGCTTCTTGATCTGTTTTGACCTTATAATCCGTTACTCCACTAATCTCAGATTGAGTAGTTGCTCCGCCTAAAGTCTCTTGATCCACCTTTTCACCGATAGCAGCTTTGACCAAATAGGGGCCAGCAAGAAAAATAGATCCTGTTTTCTCTACAATAATCGATTCATCGGACATAATAGGAAGATAAGCCCCTCCAGCGACACAGCTACCCATTATGGCAGCAATTTGTGGAATTCCCTTGCTAGAAAGGACAGCATTATTTCTAAACATTCTACCAAAATGCTCTTTATCAGGAAATATTTCATCCTGCATAGGTAAAAACACACCCGCACTATCCACCAAATAGATTAATGGCAACCTGTTTTCTAAAGCAATTTCCTGAGCACGTAAATTCTTCTTTGCAGTAATAGGAAACCAAGCTCCAGCTTTCACCGAAGCATCATTAGCAATAATCATTACCTGACGGTTTGAGACATAGCCAATACCCATAACAACACCACCTGCCGCACAGCCTCCATATTCCTTATACATTCCATATCCTGCGAATGCACCCAACTCTAAAAAATCAGAATCTTCATCTATCAGAAAAGCAATCCTTTCTCTGGCGGTCAATTTCCCTTTAGCATGTTGTTTTTCCAAGCGTTTTTTTCCACCCCCCAAATATATTTTTTCTAGTCGATGATCCATCCGAGAAAGTGCTAATTTCATGCTGTCGGAATTCATATTTGACTCTAAATCTACTTTTTTATCCATATTGTATTCTTGTCTGACAAATGTAATGAAAAAAGAAGAGATTTTAGGTTGGAGGGAATAAAAAATAATAAAAAAGGCATAGGAGAGATATACAAATGATATATAAACAACTAATTCAAAGCCACCACACATAAGCCCTTTTTCTCATCCAATTTTCACCCTATTCTAGGTATTTCCTTTAAAATAAATTTGTGGTAACTTGAATTTATGTTTAAAGACGGAAAGTTCGGTAAAAAAACTGCATCAAAACAACCAACCAATTATTTTGATAATCCATTTTTAACATATTAAAACCAAAACCATGATTACATTATTTATTTTTGGCTTAGGACTATTATTAGCTGGTCGTCAAGCATTACTTTTGTTTGAAGAATAAACTTTATTGAGTTTTATTGAGTTCAGAAGGAGTAAACATGACTAAGTGAAACCCAAAGGGTTCACCCGTCACTCACTATGGGTTTCAACCCATAGAAAGAAAAAAAGAGCAATCCAAAGGGTTGCTCTTTCACCATACTGTAAGAATTCTAAGAATTATTTTTAAAGAGAACAAATCTCTATATTTTTTATTTTGTAATTACCAACTTCTCCGAAAAACTATTAGTATCTGTCAATACCTTAATCACATACATCCCATTCTCAAAGCCACTAATATCCAATCTTTTCTCATTCACACCACCATTTTGTTTCTTGCGACTTGTCTTTACATTGATATTTTTAATCAACTGCCCCGAGACATTATAAACTTCTACAGACTCGATATTATTGCCCCCATTTAAGTGAATATTTACAAAGTCACTTGCAGGATTTGGCGTGAGGATGATTTTTTCGTTACTTGCATTGGATTGTTCTGTTAAATCAACCCGTACGGTAATCTCAGATGTCAAATCTTGCCCTGCTACAAATACGCCAGCACCATTCATTGTTCCAAAATGACTTATTTCTATAGGCCGTGTGACATCAATATATTTAGCACTTTCTTTTTGCCGAATTCCAATAAGATCATCCTCAACAATAAAAATCACGGTTGCAATATCACCATATCCACTTACCGAATAACCATTGGTACGAGTATAGCCTACATCCAATCTTCCATCATAAGGTTTTTTATCCAAAGACAATACAGGAGAGTTCAAGGTCAACCAGTTATTGGGGTCAAAAGTTACTTGTAGT
>CAZOHX010000512.1:0-2810 GCA_964579315.1 uncultured Saprospiraceae bacterium | reverse complement strand
GAAGAACTCGGTCAAGCTTTTGCACAATGTGTTCCGGATAGTGGATGGGGAAATGAGTTTCCTGCATTTCTAATAAATGAAGAAAATTCATGTTTTATTTTAAATTACCCGATAAATCTAGTTGATGAAGATTCTGTGGAATATAACGCTAACGATGAAGATGCTTTCATAGAATTAATAGCGGAACATGAGTTTTTATCATTTATCTTCCCAATTTCACTTACCAATATAAGTACTCAAGAAACAGTAGAAGTTACTAGTACTGAAATGTTATTTGATCTACTTGTATCATGTGATTCCATTGATAATGACACAACATTAAATCCGGGCTGCTATGGAGGAGACATCGCTTGTTATATCCTTGGATTTCCTGTTAATTACACAGATGACAATGGTGAAGTCCATGTAGCCAATAATAATGACGAACTTGCTCAGGCATTTTTGGAAGGTCATGTATTTGAACTTCTATTTCCTATGACTTTAATTGCATCAGACAGCACTGTACTTGTAGTCAATAATGAAAATGAATTACAACAAGCTATCGAACAATGCGGGGATTTTAACCAAACAGTTGATTATGAGTTGATGGAAGTTTATATTTCTTCTACAATGTCAAATTGCTTTAGAATGGTTTATCCTATCACAATAACTAGTGATGGCGGTAATACAACATCAGAATTAGAAAATGAAGAAGCTCTAATCGAAGAAATTTACAATGATGTTAGTTCAACGATTGTTTTTCCTTTCACTTTATATGATATAGCTAGTGATGAAAACAAAGTATTTAATCAAGAGGAAGAATTGTTCGATTATTTAAATCAATGCAAGTAAAATCTCTTCAGAGGAAAGCTATCAATTGGTAATAAATAAATACAATTACACCAATTTGATAGCTTTTGTTTTTACCCAAAAATACTTTTATGATTGTTTCTAAGGAATTAATAATAGCTTGTAAAAATGATAAAAGAGGTGCATTTGAAAAATTATATAATGCATGTATACCATATGTATATAGTATCGTAAAAAGATACATAAGTAATAATAATGATAGGAAAGATGTAATCCAAGAAATTTTTGCCAAAGTATTTAAAAACTTAGATAGCTACAAAAACGAAGAAGGAAAATTTCAATATTGGTTAAGAAAAATAACTGTCAATGAGTGTTTGATGAATCTAAGGACAAAAACAAGCCTCGAAATTGTCGCTTTAAATACTGACTTTGACACGATTGATATAGAAGATATTGCTAATCAAACAATCACAAGAGAAGAAATACTAAAGATGCTTAATAAAATGCCGAAAAAATATAAAATAGTATTTATGGCTTACGTTATTGATGGTTTTAGTCATAAAGAAATAGCTTATAAAATGAATATCACACCCGAAACATCTAGATCGCAGTTAAACAGGTCAAAAAAATGGATAAAAGATCATATATTCTCAAATAATAAATTCAAAGCATATGGATTACTTTGACAAAAAAATTAATGAATTATTTGATGGTGTGGGAGAAACAGCACCTTCTGGATACTCCTGGCAAGATATGGAATCCGGAATCAAAAGTAAAATGGGAAAAACATCAAAAAGGTACTTGTATTTTGCTATTTTAGGTATCGCCGCCGGTTTTTTGTTTATATTTTTTACTACCATAACCTCAAACAATAGCACCAATCAATACCCTATAAAACATAAGAACTACGTAGAAACACAATCTGACAAAAATAATATTCACAGGATTTTTGAAAAAAAAAACAGCTATAGCAAATTTTCAGAATAATGAAATAAAGCTAAATAAAAAACATCCTTACAAATATCAAATTGCGAATGATAAAAAATATTGCCCAAATTGCAAAACCATCCATAATAATAATCAAACTAGGACGAAAAAAAATACACTTACAATAAAATCATCAATTACTGTTTCTAACAGTTTCAATCATAATTCAATAACAAAAATTAAGCTCGCCAACCCAATAATTATTTCTGTTAAAAATAGTAAAACCAATATACATTTACCTTTTAAAACCCCTATAAAAATAAACAAAATACATTCCAATAATCCCATATTTAATCGGTATTTTCTTGTATTAACCACTGGTTCAAATATAATGATGTCAAGCAAGCATTCGGAAAATCGATTTGCTGATAATTATACTAAGCAGTTACCCAGTTTTTTCACTGACTTTTCTATTAAAAAATCATTTAAAAACAACTGGATAGCTTCTCTAGGTTACAATTACAATCACTTCATTGAATTATTTAAATTTAAAAAGATAGATCAGGTAAAAAAAGAATTTAAAAACGTAGTAATTCTTAAAAATACAAATTCTTTAAATGGAAGAACCGCTGAAATATTTGGGGATACAGTAATATTTAGAAAAAGGTATAGAAATATAACAAATTACAATAAAAACAAAATTCATTCATTATATTTTGGAATAGCCAAGACCATCGCTATAAATAATAAATTTAATCTTGCTCTAGGTGGAAGATTTACATATTCATTCCTTTTGAAAAATAAAGGTATATCAATTGATAAAAATGAAGAGCTAATCTATTTTAATAAAAAATCAAATGGCATTGTTACGCACAATAAATTCTCTATAGGAATAAACGCCAACATTGAGTATCAACTAAATGACAAATGGAAAATAGGAAGCAGTATTAATATAGATAAATATATCAATACCATAGGAATTGATTCCGAAGAAAAATACACCCCAATTTCTAATAAAATCGGGATAATGCTCAGTTATAAATTATGACTTATCAGACCAAACCCCCAGTTCATTCCCAGTTGGATCAATAAAG
>CAZOHX010000511.1:0-2812 GCA_964579315.1 uncultured Saprospiraceae bacterium | reverse complement strand
ATCCTTCTCCTTACCACCTGCCTAGCCGTCAGGCAGGTTAAACCCATATCGATAACACTCCAAACATCACATAAACTCCTACCCCTTCTTCCGCAAACGCTTCTTCTCAATAGTAAAAGTAGTAGGCCCCTCAGTAATCCGTACCTCAGTCCGACGATTAAAACGATGCTCTTCATCACTACATTCCTTATCCATTCCATTTACACAACGGTTTCGAATCTCAGTTTCTCCCTTACCTATGGCTCTAATCCTAGATGCCGCAATTCCATGCTTAATCAACCATTTTTTGGCTGAACTTGCTCTTCTTTGAGACAATTTTAAGTTGTAGGCATCCCTACCACGTGCATCTGTATGTGAAGACAATTCAATCTTCATTTCTGGATATTGATTCATTAAATCCAAAACGATTTGCAAATCTGGTTCGGCATCTGGTAAAATCTTATCGTCATCATAATCGTAGTAGATATTTTTCAATTCTATTGGTTGATTGATGGTGTACGTCTCAAATTCAGGTTCTTTTGGCTTCGGAATGGGCTTCAATTTTAGAACCTTTTTAAATCTCTTGCTATCAGATAAACCTTGTGTATTAAATTCTAATGTGTCGGGATAGTATCCTTCTTTTGAGCCAATTACCCTGTATGCTTTATCTAATTCTAATTCAAAAACAGTTTTGTAACTCTCACCCGTATTTTTTTTCTGGGTTTTGCCCATCTTATTTTTGGTCATTTCTATCAGTTGGATATCACTACCCGTTACTTTCGTTTTCTTCCCTTCAATGGTTCCAACCAACAGACTAGCTTCTGTCTTTTTAATGGAAAATTCAAATAAATCATTGCAACATGTCTTTCCTTGTACTGATTTTGTACCTTTTCGATTAGAAACTACAAATCCCTTGTATCCAGAATTGTCAAGCGTGAAATATAAATCATCTACTTCTGAATTATAGCCTTGACCCATATTTTTGGGTGCAGACCAAGACGTGCCATTCCAAGTGGTATTAAAGATATCATATCCTCCAAATCCAGGATGACCATTGGAACTAAAATACAATACTCCATCTTTATAAAATGGTGTAACATCATCTCCTGGTGTATTAATCGTTTCACCTAAATTGACTGGATCTGCAAATACTCCGTCTCCTTTGCGTGTAGCATAATACAAATCAAAGCCTCCTGATCCACCAGGCATATTGGATGAGAAAAATATAACTTCTTTCCCAAAATGCTCTCCAAAAGCGGGATGTTTGTTCACATACTCACCATTTATGCCCAATACTTCTTCGGCAGGTCCAAAATCATCGGCACCCATGGTACTAAAATAGATTTTGCTCTTGGTTACAAAATTTCCAGTCAATTGTGCACGGGTAAAATACATGGTTTTTCCATCCTCCGAAATAGCTGGATTTCCTGTATGGAATGCTTCACGGTTTACCTTTTCATCTAAGGCTGTAGGTTTTGACCATGATTTATCTGTTTTGGTTGATTTATATATTCGTAAATATTGATCATCGTTTAATTCTTCGGCTACAATTACTTTATTTTGATTAAAACCTGCAAAATAAACGGTTTTATCATCTCTGAAAAATGCAGGAGAATATTCCGATTGCTTAGAATTGATTTTCCCCTCACATCTTTTAATAGTCAATCCCAATGTTTCTACAGATTCTAATGCCATTTCTGCACCTGTCAGTTCATTTCTTGCTAAATTTCTTAAAGTATCATTCTTAGTTTCCGCAATAAATGATTGAAGACTTGCAACAGCATCTGTGTAGTGCCCATTCATTTTTTGCATTTTTGCATGGTAAAAATGCACATCAGGATACATCCCCTCTTTGTCTTTTTTTATGACTTTTGCAAAATATCTTTCCGCTTTTTGATAATCTTTCAATTTATAAAAACACATAGCCATTTTATAGGCAGTTTCTAAGGTTTTTTCTTCTTCATAAGCTGATTTGTACCATTCTAAAGCATTGTAGTAGTCATTGGTAGAATAGGCCAAATCTGCCGTTCTCAACATAGATGCATACGTTGATTTATTCAATGGTTGAGCATCAATGGATGATAGAAAAAAAGTAGATAATATTATAATAAAGAATGAAATTCTCATGTCAATTTTTTTATTCAAAATGTTGTTTCAATTAATTTACAGTCTGTTTAGTACTCTGGACATATAATCACAGGAGTAATATCGGGTTCTTTGTATATTTTCAAAAGATATTGAGCTGCAAACTCTATCCCGCCTACTGTATTATTTACTTTATTGAGACTTGAAAGTGTAATATCATATCCAACCCATGCTTTCAAATCCTTATTTTCAAATCCAAATAAGACTTCTAAAGCATCTCCAAAACGGTATCCCAATCCCATATTTAATTTATACTGCTTTTCTTTTCCTACTCTTGTATTTGCTACGACTTGGGTTACGATTTCTGTTGCACCTGACATCGCTTGAAAAAATACAGATGGACTAAGCCCCCATTTGTCATTCAATTTTGTATTGTAGGTTCCATGCAATCTCCATAATCTTGCTAATCCCTTACCACCTATAGAATCATTTTGAGTAGATACCGCAGAATAGTTTTTAAATGGAGCATTAACATGGTCTGCGACAAAGCCTAGTTCTAAACTGCTTGTTTTACTCAACACCGATTTATACAGTAATCCTATATTCAAATCGGTATATCCAGGTTTTTTATTCGTATTTCCACTAGGTCCCTGGATTTTTGTATCATCGAAGTCTTCTACATCATCCTTCGTAATCTCATCAATTTTCCTTGAGAATTTTGCATATTGAAAACCTAAAGATAACATAT
>CAZOHX010000510.1:0-2816 GCA_964579315.1 uncultured Saprospiraceae bacterium | reverse complement strand
AGTTTGTAAAAGTATATATTCGCAATCAAAAAATAAATTCAAACATAAAATAACATGCAAAATAAATTTCATCTTCTTCTTTTACTTTTTACATTGATTTCAAACATACTTTTCTCAATAAATATTAAAGGAAAAGTTGTTGATGAAAACAATGATCCATTAGTATCTGCAAATATAATCATTAGAAACTTGGCTGATTCCAGTTTAATTAAAGTAGATTATACAAAAGGAGATGGAAAATTTGATTTTCAATTTAATAGTGGTGACTTTTTTTTTGAAGTCAGCTATGTAGGAATGCATACTTATTTATCTCCAATGATTCCAAGTAGTAAACTTTGCGACGTAGGAACGATTGTCTTACACCCCAATAGTACGTTATTAGATGGAGCAGTTGTAAATGCACAAATACCCTTAATTACTATTCAGGATGACAAAACCATATTTAATATAGAAGGAAATACAAACGTTGCTGGAAATAATGGAATTGAACTTATTTCTAAAGCTCCCGGTGTTTTTGTTTCTTTAGATAATAAAATTGTGATGGGCGGAAAATCTGGAGCATCAATATATGTTGATGGTAGAAAAGTTGAGATTCCTGAAGAGCAACTTGTTAACTACTTATCAAGTTTAAATTCTGAAAACATCAAATCAATTGAACTAATACATAACCCTTCAGCTAAATTTGACGCAAGCGGAAATGCTGGTGTGATAAATATTATTAAGAAAAAATCGAAGGACAATGGATGGTTTCTCACTTCCTATGTTATAAATGATTATGGTCATAAGTATAGATTAATTAGTGGATTGTCTTCTTTTTTTAAGACTGATAAAATTAACTTCGTCGTCTCAATCAAACCTATCATAGGTAATATTGATTATGACAGTCAAAGTAAAAGGGTCACTGCAAACAAATATTTAGAATCCAAATTCAATAAAACACGAGGTCCAAAAAATATTTCAACTGAAATAATTCTAGATTATCATTTCAACGATAAAAATACTATTAGTTTAAAACATGGTTTCTATAATTATCCAGGAAATGTAAAAATTACTTCTAGCGACAATGTTTATGACAAAGCGTCTAGAGAACTGGATTTTTTAATGTTAGGAGAGAATGATTTCGAATTTAATAAGCTTCACAATACTTTTAATTTAGCCTATTTGTTAAATCCTACAAAACGTATAAAAATAACTACAAATTTTAATTATGGGAAATTTTCCTATCTTAATACATCTAATCAAATCAACAAATTTTTTAAACGAGATAAAAAAGATAATTTCAAAACGAATACCTACAAATCAGCTTCCATTTCAAACATTGAAATTTTTTCTGGCAATATTGATTTTTCAACATTTATTCTACAAGGTGAATTTGACTTTGGATATAAAGGATCTCTTGTAAATTCAGATAATATTTTTAAACAATATACTTTAATTGAACAATTCCAACTCGACACAAATCGTAGTAATCAATTCAAATATATTGAAAAAATCCATGCTGGTTATTTAAGCTATTCAAAAAAAATTACAAAAAAAATTAAATCTAATATTGGACTACGTATTGAAACTACAGATAATTTAGGTAAATCATTGACAATTTCTGAAAAAACATTAAATACAAATAATAAAAATTCAATTGATTGGTTTCCGTCTTTTAATATCACGTATAATATTAATCCCAAAAACAAACTTGCTTTCAATTATGGGAAACGAATTAATAGACCTAATTATCAAGCTCTTAATTCATTTGTTATCCAATATAATGAATTTAATTTTTATCAAGGAAATAGTTTCCTAAAATCAGAATATAGTCATAACTTAAATTTGAAATATGTATATAACAGAAAGTATTTGTTTAATATTAGTTATTCTAAAATTACTAATATGATAGGAAAAACTTTATTTGTAAATAATTATTCTACTTATGACTCGTGGGGAAATATTACGAATGTGGATTTAATCAATCTTGAAATTAATTTGCCGATTGATGTAACAAAATGGTGGACAATCAGCAATTCTATTTCTGGATCTTTTCAAAATAAACAATTAACAGTCGAGAGTCAAATTGGGATCGATACTTCCCTTTTTAGTTTTGTGATAAAATCCCAAAACCATTTTATACTACCCAATAATTTTTCTGTACAAACTAGTTTTTCTTATTTCTCTAAAAACATTTATGAAGCTAATTTCTTTATCGATCGGATTTGGAATATTGATTTAGGTATTAAGAAGAAATTCTTTAATGGTAGATGTTCTGCTAAATTAACTTTTCTTGATATTTTTAAAACCAAAAATTATGTCATTAATTCAAAATTTCTCGACAATGAATATAAATATACCACTAATATAGAATCTAGACGAATTAGACTTACCATTTCCTATTACTTCGGTAATAAAAAATCCCGCACCAAAAAGCGAAAAAGCGGTATTGAAAATGAGATATCAAGAACAAAAGGAAATGATTAATCTTTTTAGACTATTAAGTCCTTCAAAATTAATCAATCTCAATTGACCAATTAGAAAATAACCTGCATTATCTTGATAACTTCCACTAACTCCAAGTTGTAAAAAATTCAAATGGTCAATTTTCTCCAATCCAGAAAAATTCTTAATTCTAGCTGAAATAAGTTTCATCCCACCTCCTATTGATTGAAGGCTTGTCAGTTCCGTAAAATCTTGTAAATTAGTTCCAATAACAGAAAAATATCCACCAATTATTTCCAATTTATCAAGTCCTTCACAACTAGAAATTGAAGAAGATAATATAGATTGTCTAGTGAAATTAAAAGTGTTAGAATACCTCCCCAAATTAAAAT
>CAZOHX010000509.1:0-2816 GCA_964579315.1 uncultured Saprospiraceae bacterium | reverse complement strand
ATATTACCAGTAAAATCAAAGATGTCGCTGGTGATGTAGTCGATAGTGCAAGTGACATGGCAAGTAAAGTAAAAGATACCGTCGTAGAAAAAGCTTCGGAAGCATTGGAAACAGCTAGTGATTTATCAGGCAAAGTAAAAGATGCAGCAAGCGATGTAGTTGATAATGCATCGGATATGGCAAAAAATGCGAAAGACTCCGTGGTCGATACCGCCAAAGACATGATTGATGGAGAAGATGCATAAAATAAGATTGACTCTTTCCAATAAAAAAGCCCTTTTGAGAAATTAAAAGGGCTTTTTTAATATTTTCTATACAAAATATACCAATTGGTATATTTTTATCGTATCTTTGTCCTAAAGAAATAAAATATGAAGTCAAAGTCGGAACTTACTAGACAATTTATCATAGAAACTATCGCCCCTATTTTCAATAAAAATGGATATAGTGGAACCAGTATGTCCGATATTACAAAAGCAACAGGATTGACGAAAGGTGCTATTTATGGTAATTTTAAAAATAAAGAAGACCTTGCATTAGAAGCATTTAATTTTAATGTGCGATTTATTATCAATAAATTAAAGGATATAGTCACTACGGTAGAATCGCCCCTTGCAAGATTATATGCCTTGACTAATTTTTATAGAAATTACAACAAACACGCTTTGAATTTTGGGGGTTGTCCCATTCTAAATGTGGGAATAGATGCCAATCACACCAATCCTTTCTTGTATGAACGAGTAAAATATGTGGCTATAAAAATGCAAAAAAGTATCGAGTTAATTATTCAGCAAGGAATGGAATGTGGAGAAATGAAAGATAGTATCGACCCAACTAAACTAGCAGGAAGAATCTTTGCTTTGATAGAAGGTGCCGTTTTTACTTCGGTTTTACTACGTGACAACACCTGTTTATTGGATATGATGAATCATTTGGATCATTTGATTAAAACTGAAATTGCTATATAAAGAAAAATTAATCTCTAATAAGAGAAAGTAATATTGCCCCAGATTTGTTTTAAACTCAATTGTGAAGTTTTTTTATTTAAAAATATACCACTTGGTATAAAAAACATGAAATATGAAAAATAATTATATAGATAGCATCAAAAAGCAATTTCAATATTACAAAATGTTGGGAGACAAAACCTTTGAGCAATTGTCAGAAGAAGAACTCTTTTGGCAATTTAATGAAAATTCCAATTCAATTGCCATCATCGTCAATCACCTTCAAGGAAATATGCTCTCTCGTTGGACTGATTTTTTAACCACTGATGGAGAAAAGGATTTTAGGAATCGGGATCAAGAATTTGAAGATATTATTATTTCTAGAGCAGATTTATGGACAAAATGGGATGCTGGATGGGCGTGTTTGTTCCTTGCAATTGATTCCATCAATGAAGACAATTTCAATACTGAGATTTATATTCGAAATATGGGACATACTATTATTGAAGCTTTTAATCGCCAATTGGCACATTACGCTTATCATCTAGGACAAATTGTCTTCATTGGAAAAATGATTAAGGGAAACGATTGGGAAAGTCTATCTATTCCAAAAGGAGATTCTAAAAAATACAATAATGAAAAATTTTCACAACCTAAGCATACCGAACATTTTACAAAGGAATTCCTAAAGAACAATGATAAATAAATTACGGATTTTCCACAAAAAAAGATTTATTGAACACGCAAGAACAGCATTCAATCATTCATTCATTTAATAACTAGATCATTCAATGAACTTACAATTATCACTTCTACAAAAATACCTAAAAGCCCTAGCCGCTATTTCCCCAAAACTAGCAAGTAAAAAAGCTTTACAACTGTTTCAAACCGTAAGAAAAAAAAGTATCCGAGACAGAGAAAAATCCTTTTTTGCTACCACATTTCATATCAATGTTCCATTTTATAAAGGAAAGCTAGATGTCTATACCAAAGGAAAAGCTGATGGTAAAATTATATTTTTAGTGCATGGATGGGATTCCAATGCTGGAAGTTTAGCCATGATTGCTGATGAATTGGTTGAAAAAGGATATAAAATTGTCGCACTGAATCTACCTGGACATGCCTTTGACAAAAGTAACAAATCCAACTATTTTGAATGTAAAGAAGCAGTAAAAGCAATGGTAAAATTTGTCAATCCACAAAATTCTGTGTCCTTTCTTACCCATTCATTTGGTTCAGGAGTGACCGCTGGAGCCTTAGCAGAATTGGATATTCAAGTGGATAAACTATTTTTTATAACGAGTCCTTATCGCTTAGTGGACTTTTTCAAACAATTCAAACAGATGTTGAAAGTGGGTGACAAAACCTACAACTACATGATTATTTGGGCCAATAAATTGCTTGGAGAAGATTTGAATCAAATCAAAGTAGATGACAAACTTAAAAATGTAAATTTCAACCACCTTTTTCTTATTCATGATCAAAAAGACAAGGTACTACCCTACTCCAATTCGATGAGAATTCATAATTCTATTGAAAGCTGTACACTTATTCCCATTGAAAAAGCTGGACATTATCGAATTTTATGGAAAAAAGAAGTGAGAGATATTATTTTGAATAATTTGATAGCTGTTGATGTTTAACAATACTATCTTCAATGAAAATTCAGTTTACAAATATGAAAATCACCCACATAGATACCGCATGCACACTCATCCAAATCGGAGATTTCACCATTATGACCGATCCTACCCTAGATGATCCAGGCAAGTATTATCATCACGGTTGGGGAACTATTTCTAAAAAATATCTACCCCACAAATAGATTTGGATAATCTAAAAGTTGACCTAGTACTTTTGAGTCATCCA
>CAZOHX010000508.1:0-2826 GCA_964579315.1 uncultured Saprospiraceae bacterium | reverse complement strand
AAATAATTGAAAAACGAAAAGATAATATGAAAAATATTTTAGTACTAATTGCTTTTACCTTATTGGGATTTACTTCTGTCGCACAAGTGCAACTTATTGATAAAGTTGTGGCTACAGTCGGTGGCGAGTATGTTTTACTATCTGAAATTCAAGAGCAAAAAAAATTAATAGAATCTCAACAAGGAATTTTGGATGAAAATGCAGAATGCCTTATTCTCGATAATATTTTAGCTCAGAAATTATTGCTCAATCAATCAAGATTGGATAGCATCCAAGTGACTGATGATGAACTTGAAACTCAATTAGATGCTAGATTTGAAAGAATTTTAGCCTATATGAACAATGATGTCAGTCAATTTGAAGCCTATTATGGTCAAACCATGGCAGAAGTTAGAAATCAATTTCGAGAAGATTTGAAAAATCAACTTCTGGTAGAAAGAATGCAACAGCAAATTATGGCCAATGTGAAAATCACACCTGCGGAAGTAAAAGCATTCTATAAAACTATTCCCAAAGACAGTTTACCCTATTTTAATTCGGAAGTGGAAATCGGTGAAATAGTACGTAGTCCTAAGGTAAATAAGTTAGAAAAATTAAAAGCTCTAACAAAAATCACAGAAATAAGAGAAAAAATAATGGCAGGCGAAAAATTTGAAGAGTTGGCTGCAATACACTCTGCTGATCCAGGATCAGGTAGAAATGGAGGAGATTTAGGCTGGGCAAAGCGGGGTACATATGTGCCAGAATTTGAAGCAGCCGTCTATCAATTGGAGCCCAATGAAATTTCAGAACCCATTGAAACAGAATTTGGCTATCACATTATTCAACTTTTGGAGCGAAGAGGAAATACCGTTCATGCAAGACACATCCTCATAAAACCAGAGATAACAGATAATGATAAGGTATTGGCTCAAGCTAAATTGGATTCTGTAAGATTGTTAATACAAGCGGATTCTATTTCATGGACACGTGCTGTGAAAAAATATTCTGATAAAAAATCAAGTAGTTACAACAATAATGGTAATCTACGAAATCCAAAAACAGGAGATGTATATTTTGAAATTGGTGATTTGGATCCAGATATGTATTTTACAATTGATACCATGCAGGTTGGAGAAATTTCGCATCCTTTAGAGTTTACCACTCCTTCAGGAGAAACTTCTTACAGAATTATCAAATTAAAATCAAGAACGAATCCCCATAAAGCCAATTTAAGACAGGATTATTCTAAAATCCAAAAAGCAGCGTTAGAATCTAAGAAAAATACATACATTAACGAATGGGTTGCAAAGAAAGTAAAATCTACTTATGTGAGAGTTGATCCTATGTTTAATAATTGTGATATTGTTAAGAAATGGGTTAAGCCAGAAAATTAAGTAGATTCCATTCTGAAAATTTGAGAATAGAATAGAAGGTAAAGGTAAATCAGAATATAAAAAAAGGACTACAAATTGATTTTGTAGTCCTTTTTTTATATTTCTAACAACTCAAGTTATGTACATTTTATTTTTGATTTGATGCTTATTTTTATATCAAACAATAACTCAAATTCACAGCCAAACAATGCAACTATCCAACTCAACTGCACAGCACTCAACGAATCTCCAACGAAGTTGGAGATGACTCCCCCGCTCAACTAAACATACCTTACTTGAGTGCTTAACCAATTACTTCACACCATGCATCAATTTCTTAATCACTGGTCTTAAAAATATTGCCAATAAACCAAGAGCTATGGGTACTATTGTGAAAATCATAAAGAAATACGACATGGAATGTGTCTTAGTAATTGCTTCAATTTCTCCCCCCATTTTACCTGCAGTTTTATTTCCAATCGCAACAGCGATATACCAGATACCAAACATCAAAGCAATCATTCGTCCAGGAACCAACTTGCTAATATACGATAAGGCAACGGGCGAAAGACATAATTCTCCCAACGTATGAAAGAGATAGGCTATCACCAGCCACATAATACTCACTGATGCAATTTCTGCTCCTTGTGGGATAGACATAGACCCAAATGCCAAAGCACCAAAACCAATCCCCAATAAAATCAAGCCAAAGCCATATTTAACAGATGCTGCTGGATTGTATTTACTTTCCCACCATTTAGAAAATAATGGAGCAAACATGATTATAAATAATGAATTTAGAATAGAGAACCAAGATGCAGGTATCTCTACTTCATTTTCTTTAATTCTTTTGACTTTGGCTTTTATAATAGGAGACTTTGGCGAAACCGTTTTTACCCTAGTAGATTTTTCAGCATTCAAGTAGATAAACTTCTTTTTCACTTGAAGTAAATTCAGATTTGCTCCAACATTTAAGGCAATAGGCTCTATTATACTCTGCTCCTGTTGTACTACCTTGGCTCCTTTAGGTATAACGGTTGATTCAGTAATAGCTTCATACTTGGGTTTTCCGTCATCCATGGTTTCAATGGCAGGATATTCTACGACGTAAGAAGTAGAACTAAAATCACGATTAATCATCCAAAATACAATCATCCAAATGATTAAAAAACTTGATCCTAGAATCAAGTTTGACAATCTATATTTCGAAAATGTTTGTTTAAATAATAGGAATAATACCCAAGAGATTATCGCAATAGGAACCACGGTAATAATGATATTAAAGATATTAAAGATGGTTGCCCAACTACCCGTCATGATTCTATTACTATAATTTTTGGCAAAAATCGTCATGGACCCACCAGCTTGTTCAAAACTCGCCCAGAAACAAACGGTAAAAATAGCGAACAATACAATCGCTAACATTCTATCTCTCGTTTGCTTTGGATATCTAAATATCCTAGAGAAAATC
>CAZOHX010000507.1:0-2846 GCA_964579315.1 uncultured Saprospiraceae bacterium | reverse complement strand
AGCACTTTTTCTTACTAAGTCATCTTTTACAATGTAAAAGCTGTCTGAAAAATTTTCATAATGAAAAATAAAATCATAGTTGGTACTCAAGAATATTTCAGGACGACTAAATTCATGGGTATCAAAAATTGTTTCCCCAACCTTAGTAATATCTTTATATCTAGTTATTTGGTTGTAAACAGTAAAAAAGTTTCTGCCTTTCGAAAATATTTTTGTGTCATAAGGATATTGGACATCCTTTTTTTGAATCCATGTTTCACCGCCATCAATTGAAAAATATACCAATAGGCTATCAATATAAATTTCATTACTAGGAAAGAAGGAAGCTAAAACAGTATCTCCTACTACAGCATAATCTCTTAGAACTATTTTTTCTTTTGGATATGAAAAAGTAAATGGAGGCAATTCTTCAGGAATAATTGCCCCTTGGCTTGGAATACTAATAGGAACAGATGTTGAATAAATTCCACTAGGAGTAATTTCATTCCAAGTTTGCCCTTTATCAAACGAACGAATTAAATTTTCAGCAAAAGTACCAATAATTGTATCACCAAATACAAAATAATCATTGGGTCTTGACACAGAGTCAAATACAAATGGAGAAAAATTAATTAAATCTGAACTATAAAAATCTCCAGAATTAGTTTTTACGATAAATAAATCATCTCTAATTAAAAAACTTGTAATACTATCTACTCCAATATCAATTTTATCCCACTCATTGCTTTCAGCAGATGTATAATAAATGTCTGTGTCTGTTACTAAAAATATTTTGTTTTTTCTTACAATTGAGTGCCGAATAGTTTTTCCATTTATCGGTAAACTAATTGACTTATGTTTAACATAAGTTTCTGTATCATACAATTCTATTGAATCCCTATTATTAATAAGTACAACATAATACTGATTTAATCTCCCTATTGCATATCGAAACTGCCAAAGACCAATTGAGCCTTCAGATGGGTTAAACTTAGAAAGTATAGTGTCGATTTTTTCTCCTTCAGAATTAGAGTAAACTAACCCGCTCTTACTAAAGTTTGTATGAGCATTTTTTCCTGTTGAACCACTCCATAATCTTGTTAAATAGAAATAAGAATTATCATCAAATACCTGAGGATAAGCCACTTCATTATAGAAATATGAATCAGCACTTGTTTCAGCATATCCCTTATAATTATGATGTTCTGTGACATATTCTATTCTTTTTGTGCCTTGATAAATAAATACTTCATTATTTTTTGTGTAACCTCTAGATCTTGTTCCGTAGCTTGTTTCACTTTTTGTTTTTCTAATTACAATTTGCGATTTACTCACTGCCACAACTTGATTTTTTAAATATGGAGTGGAATATCCCATCTCCCAAGTCTTTCCAACATCTGTACTCCAAAATATTCCATCATTAGTATATGTAAAAAGGGTATCATTTACTTTAATGATAGCAGGTATTTCTCCCGGAATATCCGTAACCCGCTCCCAATCCAAATTGAGTTCGGTCTGACCAAACATAGAAATACTGAATAGTAAAAATAGAAGTGTGATTTGATTTTTCATGATTTTGCGTTTTTGTGTTATAAACTAGTTTAACAGTGGAATGGTCATCCTCATAAATTGGGAATGTCCTATTTTTAATCAATGTTATGTTTGCTTGTAATTGGAGATTTGATAATTCTTATTGCTTTGAATCGAATGTATTAAGATTCTCATGACCGAGTGCCACATGTATCAAAATCTGACCGTAATATAATGGTTATGTTTAAGAAAAAAGAATTTTGGTGTTAGAAATCGAGATTTTGATGTTTTTTTTAACAAAAATGTAGGAATACCCGTATTTGATATTCCATTTTTAATTTTTTTACTCCAAAACCATCCTCCTTACCACAAATCCATCCTCCGTACTCACTTTCAAAAAGTAAATCCCAGATGGTAGATGAGTTACATCAATGGGTTTTTGAATATGCTTATCTGTATAATGTGATCTATAAACTACTTTTCCGAGTGGAGAATACAGATTGATCTCACAATCAGTTGGACGTTCAAATTCTATATTTAAGATGAAGTTACCACGATTTGGATTGGGTAGAATCTGGATATAATTCAAAAATTTCAAATCTTGAGATGAAACCATAGTTCCTTCACACTCACATGAATTCAAAATCATATCAATATCCGTATCGGAGTTGCCATCATCACAGGGGGCACCAATTTGTACATTTCCATTGCAAATTTTATCAAAATCTCCAAAATATGGAAGTTTCAAATTATTATTAAAATCAATGGGGATTAAACCACAAAATTTATTGTATCCAGAAGGAATACATCCTTCAAAATTGTTATTATTAAGCATCAATTCTTCTAAGGGAATATCTACAAAATTGGGCACTCCGCCCGAAATCAAATTATTACTTAGATTTAATTTTCTTAGCTTCAAATTTTCAAATTTAGGAGGCAATTGTCCAAATATTCTATTCTTGGACAGATTTAAAAACTTAAGCTCTTTTATCTCGCTAATTTGATTTGGAATGATTCCTTGAAGATTATTATCAGATAAATCAATGGATGAAATACAACCATTTGTTGAAAGGGACTCAATTCCATACCATTCATATAATGGCTTATTGGAAAACCAGTTTTCTTGGTTTTTCCAATTTTTTCCACCTAGACTTTGATATATAATCCTTAGTGCTGATGTATCTGCTCTTCTACACTCCTCTACTTTGGGTTCACCCTTACACGTGCAATCAGATGAAATTTTATCATTAATAGTATGCTCATTATTATCGTTACATATAACCCCAATTTGTGGTTTCCCTTCGCAAAAGTTTTTAAAATTACCATACCATGGCAAT
>CAZOHX010000506.1:291-2850 GCA_964579315.1 uncultured Saprospiraceae bacterium | reverse complement strand
TTCTTCTTGTTTAATGCCAGACAATACACCTTTTAAAATATACGCACTTGGAATAATCATCAATAAACCAACCACAGCAAGGGACCAATTGGTTCTCTTAATTTCTCCATCTCCAACTCGTTTTACAAACGGAAATTTCAAATATCTAACAATTAAAAATGTGGCTAAAGCAATAAAAGTGGCATTTAAAAAGAAGAAATAAAAGGAATTGGTCATCATAGAACCATAATCAAATTTTTCTGTAACTAGTCCGTATTTGACAGATTTGGCAAGGCTAAATCCCGTAACACACAAAGGCGGCATAAGTGCAGTGGCTATCGCTACGCCCGGTATGGCATTGGATTTGTCTTTTCTTGAGCCTGAAATAATACCTGCCAATCCTCCAAAAAAAGCAACCAACACATCCAGTAGGGTAGGCTGCGTTCTTCCCAAAATCTCATTGGTGACATTGCCAAACGGGGTTAATAAAAAGTATAAGGTACTGGTGACAATCGCAATTCCAATGGCAACGGCAAAATTTTTCAACGACGACATCAAGGTTTTTTCATCCCGAATCCCAAGGGACAATCCTACACCCAAAATAGGGGACATCAATGGAGAAATCAGCATGGCTCCAATAATTACTGCGGGAGAATTTAAATCCAATCCCAATGATGCAATCATAATAGATGCCATCAACAACCAAGCATCTGACCCAATGACCGTGTGATTGGCTTTGATATTTACAATTGTACCTTCTCGATCCAAATCTTGTGTCAAATCTATAAGGTTTGCAAAGAAGCCCCGTTTTTTAACACTTTTTTGCTTTATCTCTTCTATCATAAGTCATTTTGTAAGGAACAATGTAATTCAAAATATTAAAATCTCTATTTATAATAATATTTTGTAATTTTACGAAAAATTTTGATATTCACAAAATATCTTATACGATTCAAACACTATGAAGAAAATAATTGTTATTCTAGTACTCGCTGGACTTGGATATTTTGCCTATACAAAATACAATGAGATTCAAGCACTTGAGTTCTTGAAAATTGAAAATGTGAAGCTATCTAATTTGTCTGGTCCACCCGATTTTTCTGTACAATTAGATGTTGATACTTATTGGAATAATCCAAATTCCATGGGAGCACATATTACTTCAATGGATTTTGACGTTGATATTGATGAGCAATTTGTTACTAATATTAAAGAACAATTGGATGTAAAAGTACCTGCAAATAATATTTTTACATTGCCCATTTCAGTAACGGTGCCCTTATTAAAAGGAAATTTATTGAAAAATGCTTCAGAATTATTGACAGGTGCATGGAAAAAACGTGAAGTGGATGTTCATTTGGTGGGTACTATCAAAGTAAAAACTTTTGAAATGAATATACCGATTCCATTCGATATCAATACTAAAATACGAATTGCAGATTATCTTTAATTGAGAAAATTAGGAACATAATAATGAGAACACAAACACTATACAACTATTTTTTTACATTTTTTCTATTGCTTTTTGCTCTTTCGTCAAAAGCGGTGCCTTATTTTTATAAGGTGAAAGCTAAAAATGGGGATTCTATTCATCGTCTTTTAAAAAGATATGAAGTGAACAAAACCGAATGTGATTATGATAAATTTTATGAATTAAATCATTTGAATTCAGAAAGTAATTTACAAATAGGTAAGTCTTACTATTTGCCTATTTTGATATATGATTACAACGGAAAATCAATCCGTTCTACCTTAAATTTGGATTCGTGGAAAAAGGCCATTCGAATTAAAAAGTATAATGAAAAAATCAGAAAAAAGGGATTGAGACAAATGACTATTGTCAATAGCAATATTCTATGGGTGCCTTTGCATGAGTTGGATTGCAATAATCCAATTGATATTAAAAAGCCTAAAGAAATACTTGTTGAAACAGATAAGACGAGAGATTCGGTTACGGATATCGTTGTAAATTTACCAAAAGATACGGTCGTTAATACCCCCGTAAAGCCCGAACCCCAACGAGTAGAAGTTGCTAGTATCGGACGAACATTTCCGATTTTTGGAAAAAAATACGAGTATGTTCCGTTGATTGACCAAAAACTACAAGGGAAGATTTTTTATATCGTAAGTGGGCATGGTGGGCCTGACTCTGGAGCTATTGGCAAATATGGTAAACACGAATTGTATGAAGATGAATATGCTTATGATATCGCTTTGAGATTGGTTCGTTCATTGATCCAACATGGTGCTACGGCCTATATGATGACCCGTGATGCAGATGATGGTATTCGATCAGATGCATTCTTGGAAAATGATTGTGACGAATACTGTTGGAATACATCAGATATGCCGTTTGCTCAGAAAAAACGATTGTTTCAACGTTCGGATATGGTTAATAAATTATATGAAAAACACTTAAAACAGGGGATAAAAGACCAAACTTTAATTGCCATACATATCGATTCTCGTTCTGTAACGAAAAAAACGGATATTTTCTTTTATCATTATCCTAAAAAAGATGCATCTAAAAAGTTGGCAAATTATATGAAAAATGAAATTAAAAAACAATATAAAAAACAT
>CAZOHX010000506.1:0-281 GCA_964579315.1 uncultured Saprospiraceae bacterium | reverse complement strand
TCGTCCTGGAAGACCTTATTATGGTACCGTTACTGCAAGAGATTTGCATATGTTGAGAGAAACAAAACCGAAAGGAGTTTATATTGAATTGGGGAATATTCGTAATCCAAACGATCAAAAACGATTTATTTTGGAAAGTAATCGTCAATTAATTGCAGATTGGCTGTTTGATGCATTATATTCATATTAAAATTTATTTTTGAAATTAAAAACCACACTCTAAAATCATTACTTATGCCGAAAAATAAATTTATTACTGGTTTTATTATTGCTCTCATTCT
>CAZOHX010000505.1:0-2868 GCA_964579315.1 uncultured Saprospiraceae bacterium | reverse complement strand
CATATATTTTCGAAATTCTTACCAAATTTATTCAGTATTTTTCAAATAAAATATAGTAAAAAATCCAAATCACTTTTGCCAAACTAATAATTTGAACAAAAGTGATATTGAAATATTTAATAAAGGATTATCTTTTGAGTTTCTAAAACGCTTCCAGTTTTCAATGTACAAAAATACATACCAGAAGAGCGTTTTGTAAGGTTAAGTTCGATTTTATGAATTCCTTCAGATAAGTTGTTATTCAAGACTGTTTGAATTTTACGTCCACTTATATTGTATAAAACAATCTCAACATCAGAAGCGTTTTTTAATTCAAATTCAATAGTAGCTAAACCTGTTGTAGGATTTGGCAAAACTTCAGAGATTGAATTTTCTTTTTGAATGACTACATTATCCACACCTGTATAAAGAGCTCTTTTATCAGGAAACCAATTCAAATCCCCCACAGGTAATCCGTCATGTCCACCTACAAGCATATCTGGATTGGTATAAACTAATGATTCTGGAAGTGGCCAATTAAATTGCAATAAATCACCTCCTGTATGTACATCATAATTTCTATTAGAAGTTGCATTTTGACCTTTTCTAATTTTTTTACAAAATTTAATCACTTCTTGAACAACGTAAGATTCCATATCTGTATCCACAAATCCTGGATCCATTTCAAAATTGTCTTTTGCGACCAATCCTGGATAATTGTCAAACATAGCTTGCGTTCGAGTATTCATCCATGTTGGAGTATAGATTCCATCTACGGTTGCCCAATAATCCTTATAAGCTTGTGGTGAGAAGTAGGTATTATTGCTTAACTCAACTTTTTTCTCCATTTCAGTAATACCCAATGGCTTTAAAATATCAACGCCAGAAGTATCTAAAGTAAAAAAAGAAACATATTCGTTATCAGAATCTACCCAATTTTCCAATCGTTCGCTTTCAATTTGAGCATATGCATGTGTACCATAAAATAGATTACTTCGAAATTTTGCATTGGCAAGGTCTCTCATTCTGAATAAGTCAATCGCTGATGTAAATAAAGTATTGTGCTCGATGATGACGTCATCAACAGTATTGTTTTCAAGAAATAGCCAAAATCCACCACTATTAAACCATGTATTGTTAGTCACTTCCAGTTTTTTCATATGAGCAAAAAAGGTATTTTGTTGTCCCCAAAATGGATGAACCACACCAACACCATTTCTCCAAATATTATCATGAAAAATAACCGTGGCATTCTCTCCTGTCACTTCTAGAAATCTCCCAGCCCAAGCATTCATAATACACCCTTCCATAATCAAGGTATTGTTATCTCCAGAAATATTCAATCCCTTGTTGAATTCAGTGTCATATTTACGCTTCAAATCAACACCAGTAAAAATAATATTTTTGAAGCTATGTTCTAAGTTATCCCCAGTGAAAGTGAAAAAGGTCTTTAAGTTACTACCATTAGAGTAGGTTCCTCTAACTACAAGAGGCGGTCTCAAATTCTCATCGCCTCCAGCTATTAATCTAATAGGAAAATCCGCAAAAATAGTAAAATCCATAATATAGACTTTACCTCTTTCCAGTCTATAAATTCTGTTTAAATTGGCTCTTTCTCCATTATCCGTAGTATCCTTAGAAATAGTTGCTGCCAAATTAGGTTTCCCTTCCATATTGAAAGGAGCAACATCCAAGATGTCTTGCCCAATTAAAATTTGTACTGTGAAAAATAAGCAAAAAGCTATGATAAATTTCATAAAGTAAAATCGTTTCATACTAAGTAGTTTTTTTGGTAAAAAAATATAGTTAGAGAGAAATATTTCAAAAATATAAAAACATTTCCTTCAATAATCGTTTTATAATTGTACTCTAAGTCCAAAATCTATTGTCGTTCCATAATGTTGAATACTGGTTGGCCAAGGTGCCCCGTCAATCAATTTTTGATCACTAGCACCAGTTAAGTTATTAATATTGCTAAATAACTGAATGCCATACCATGGTAATTTATATTTCAAGGAGATATCCCATCTATTGTAAGCATCAATAAAAGTATTAAGCTCCGATTTTTCTTTTGTTTCACTAAATATTTTACTTTGATAAAGTGATGCAATTCGTATTGAAAAATCTTTATAATCATATCCCAATTGTACATTGATAACGTTATCTGGTTGATTCAGCAACCTACCTTCCACAAAAGAATCAATATTGTCAAATGTATAGGTAAAAGTCTCTGTATCCAATGTTTTATTAATAGTGGTCTTAGGATAAAAAGCTTTTGAATAAATATGCGTATAATTTAAGTTTAAAACCAATCCCTTTAAAGCACCAGGAAGATACCAAAAACTGGTTTGCCAATCTAATTCAATACCACGAACCAAAGCGGTTTTTGTATTATTGGCTTGTGTAAAAATAACACGATTTTCTGTAGCAATAGGCAAATCATACTTAGATGGATCTAAAATAACACGCCTATTCAAACTAAAAATCATATTTTCAATGTTCTTCGAGAATCCACTAATGGTAAATAATCCTAATTTATTGGCATGAAAAACAAGCGATAAATCAATATTTTTAGAATATTCTGGAATCAATTTTGAATTATTCTGAATAACCACTTCGGTCAAGATATCCTCTCGTGGAACAAATTGATAATAACTTGGTCTAGAGAGTGTTTCTGTATATGCTGCACGGACATGAAACCAACTGAAGGGACTGTATTTCAAATGAAAAGAAGGGAAAAAATAAGCATTTTGACGAACAACAGTCGTATCAATATGTCTATAATCTAATTTAGGAAAAGGAGTAGCAGTAAAATCACCTTTAGGGGCAGTATAGGTTGTAGTATTTTTTTCATATATAATAAAAGGATCAGTAGCTGAATTGGGAGTA
>CAZOHX010000504.1:0-2869 GCA_964579315.1 uncultured Saprospiraceae bacterium | reverse complement strand
GGTTTGCACAAAAGCATCTTTGAGTTTCAAATATTGTTGGACAAAATCTTTTAATTGTATTTTAAATGCTTTTGGAGTATTGTCCACATAATCAGGAATGATTGCTTTTTTAGGCACTTCTCCCTTGATGCTCACCAAACGATTCATCATACTGGTTTGATTATTCAATTGTGCAGAAGCATCGATCATAAATGCTCCTTTAGTGACCACTTCTTCTCCATTTTCTAAGCCACTTGAAATGATATAATTTCTTCCTGTTGTTCCATTTAGGGATATTTCTCTAAATTCAAAGGAAGGTACATTCGCATCTTGCACTTTGACATACACCACAGATTTCTCGCCAGTCCAGAGTACTGCGGTTTTTGGAACGGTAACTACCGTTGAAGCACTTACTTTCCCTTGAATCTCTCCAGAAACAAACATCTCAGGCTTCAATTTATTCCCTACATTTCTAATTTCTGCACGAACCGTTGCTACTCTTGATTTTGGATTGATCAATGGGTCAATAAAAGTAATCGTGGATTTAAAAATTTTATTAGGAAATGAAGGTGTGGTAAATGAGATTCTGCTACCTAATCTAACATTGGGTAAATCATCTTCATACACATCAAAAATCACCCATAAATTTTGTAAATTCATGATATCAAATAGTACTTCTCCCTTGGATAAATAATCTCCTACGGATACTTTTCTCGTTTTTACAATGCCACTATGTTCCGCATAAATATCAAAATATTCTTGGACTTTCCCATTGGTCAAAATCTCATTGATTTGAGTTTCTGATATTTTCCAGAATTTCAACTTTTGTTTGGCAGCTTCTAATAATTGTGGTGAAATATCAGATATTTTCTGTGCTTCCAATAACTCTTTTTGAGCAGTAATCAAATCTGGAGCATAAATCGTAGCAATTTTCTGTCCTTGATTCACTTTTTCGCCTGTATAACTGACAAATAGTTTTTCAATACGCCCAGGAATATGTGCAACCAAACTTGCCGCTTTGGTTTCATCTGACTTGATGGTTCCATTTAATTTTAGGGCTTTTCCACTAGCAGCTGTACTTCCGATGACGGTGGTCTGGATATTGGCTAGTTTGACCGCTGATTTGGTCATTGCCAAAACCAATGGATTGTCACTTCCACTGCCCATTTCTGAAGCTGGAATTAAATCCATACCGCATATTGGACAGTCTCCAGGCTCGCTTGCCTTGATTTGTGGGTGCATGGAGCAGGTCCAAATGGTTTCATCTGATTTTGTTGTGGATGTATGATTATGTACATCATTTCCTGATTGTGTTTTTCCTCTATTGATATACCAGCCGATTCCGACTCCGATGGCTAGTATGGTGATTATTTTTGCTATTTCTTTCATGTTTTTTTCTTTGTCTGCGGGTTGAACCCCGTAGTTAATTTTGGTGAACCTGTCTGCTGCCAGGCAGGTCCTTTGGATTATTCCGATTTTTTTTACTCTTCTTTCTAAAAGCTAGTTAATTTTTCTAGACCTATCTTCGCCAAATACGTCTGATACACCGCTTCCAATTCTAACAGCTTATATTTCAATAATTGATTTTGTAAACTTAAAATTTCATCAAAACGATTGCCTTTGCTACTGTAATTTGAAAGTAAAATATCAATAGCCGATTGAGTAATCTTGATTTGTTTTTGATATAAATCTAGATTCAAAATGGCGGCTTGATAATTCACTTCATATTGTTCAATTTGATACATGTATTTATTCACTAAACTCTCTTTTTTACTTATATATGATTGCTGTTTCAAATCTTCTTCTCTATCTTTTGCATCATACTTCTTTGTGAATAATGGGATGGTAATCGATGCTTTGGGTATCAATATATCTTTTCCATTGTCACTAGGATTTACGTCGCTTCTTTTTTGAATCCATGTGTAATCCAAACCAACTCCAAATGTGGGTTTTCTCAATAGCACATTTAAATCTTGCTCTTTTTTAGATGTTTCTATCAACCAATTGAGTTGACTCATGATGGGATGATTATCTGCTATTTTTTTGCGAATTTCATTTTTATTAATTTTAAAATCTGCAATGGTATCCATGGTTTGATTTACTTCAATTTTTTGATTTTGCTTGCGATTGAGTACTTCGTTAATCTGCGCATAAAGACCTAGTTTTTGATTTTCCAAAAGGGCAATCTTATTTTCTAAATCTTGTATTTTTAATTTGACTAATAAAACATCCGATGCGACAGTTCTTCCTGATGCTACTTTTGCCAACGCTACTTGCTCTAGACTTTTATACAATCTGATATTCTCTTTAAAAATCAATTGACGTTTTGCAATTTCGACTAGTTTGTAATAGGGCTTTTTGATTTTGTACTCCAAATCTAATTTTAAAACTGCCATTCGTTCATACTTCGACTTAGCCATTGTGATAGAGACATCTTCTTTTGCTTTTAATGTTCCAAACCAAGGAAACATCTGACTAGCACTCACTGAAAATATTTGGGAACCTACCCGTGTTTCCGTTTGTAGCAATGGAATCCCAATACCTACTTGTGGATTGGGTAGTTCGTTGACTTGATTTGCCTTGGTCAAGGCAGCTTCGTACTCCAAATTTAAAGTGCGTAGCGCTGAATTTTGCTCGACTGCTATTTTGTATAGAGTATCAAGGGGTTGGGCGGTCATCATTGATGACAGTCCGAGTAGTAGTATATAGATATTTTTTTTCATGTTTTACTTTGTAAAACCTGCGGGTTTTCACTCGTAGTTAATGACGGGTGAACCTGTCTGCTGCCAGGCCCTTTGGGTTCTTTGTTTGTATAGGGTTTTTACCCTAGATTTTTATTAAAAAGTGTTTATCATATCCAAGAGATTCCAAAGGAATCCACCAACTTTAA
>CAZOHX010000503.1:0-2869 GCA_964579315.1 uncultured Saprospiraceae bacterium | reverse complement strand
GTAGTTTTACCTGCATCTACGTGAGCCGCGATTCCAATATTTCTTAAATGTGTAAGACTATTCTTTGCCATGATTTAAATGCTATTTCTTATTATGGATTATTATATTAAAAGTAATTTTTTTAAGAGTAGTGAGCAAAAGCTCTATTGGCTTCGGCCATTCTATGTGTATCTTCTTTTCTTTTTACTGCGGCACCTTCCCCTTTACTAGCAGCCATTAACTCTGCTGCTAATTTTTCTGCCATTCCTTTTCCACTTCTCTTTCTCGCAAAACTAATCAACCATTTCATTCCGATAGCTATTTTTCGTTTAGCACGAATTTGAGTTGGAATTTGAAAAGTTGCACCACCGATTCTTTTACTTCGCACTTCCACTTGTGGCATTGCGTTATTTAATGCTTTTTTCCAAACCGCATGAGGATCTTCATCCATACGATCTTTAATTTTATCCATTGCATCATAAAAAATAGTAAAAGCTAAGCTCTTTTTACCTTCTTTCATCATATTATTGACAAAAGTAGTTACCAATTCATCATTATATCTAGGATCTGGTTTTATGATTCGCTCTTTCGGTTGTCGTTTACGCATT
Organism: uncultured Saprospiraceae bacterium; assembly: GCA_964579315.1. Taxonomy (GTDB): domain Bacteria; phylum Bacteroidota; class Bacteroidia; order Chitinophagales; family Saprospiraceae; genus CAMZLN01. The sequence continues at coordinate 2,282 of CAZOHX010000503.1, read as the reverse complement.
TCTTATTCTTTTATAATATTATATTATATAAATTTCGATTATTTTTTCGGTCTTTTAGCACCGTATTTAGATCTACTTTGAGTTCTATCACCAACACCTGCGGTATCCAAAGCTCCCCGTACAATTGTATATCTAACCCCTGGTAAATCTTTTACTCTTCCACCTCGCACAAGTACGATAGAGTGTTCTTGTAAATTATGCCCTTCACCTGGAATATAGCAAATTACTTCAAGCCCGTTAGTCAATCTAACTTTTGCCACTTTTCTTAAAGCTGAGTTAGGTTTTTTCGGTGTTGTAGTATAAACTCTAGTACAAACTCCACGTTTTTGTGGACATGAATCTAAAGCTCTTGATTTACTAGCTTCAACAATTTTCTTTCTGCCTTTACGGACAAGTTGATTAATTGTAGGCATATTTTCTATATTTAATTATAAGTTATTAGTACAATTTCAATCCTAATTTTCAATATTGTTAAAACTATAAAATCAATAAAATTCTAAGCCAATATTTGAAAACGACTGCAAAGATAAGATTATTTTTTATAAAAACAAAGTCAAAAAAGAATTTATTTCAAAATAAAAAAATAGTTGTGCTATACTATTCCATTTTTTGTTCAAGAAGTGACATAAATAAAACTAGTTTTATACAAATTTCACTTTAAAACGTCCTAATTTCACATGATTTTTGATTTTTAAAAATAATCACTGTTTTAAATGAAAATAAATATAAGGAATGGCAGTAAAAAGGATTTACCAGCAATATACCGATTGGTAAAAGCTCTTGCACTATATGAAAATGAACCAGATGCTGTAACAGCGACCATAGAAGATTATCATAGGGACTTTGATAATGGTTTATTTAGCATCATAGTAGCAACAGACAAAGAAAAAGTAGTTGGTATGATGTTGTTTTACAATGCATATTCAACATGGAAAGGTAAAATGATTTATTTAGAAGACTTTATCGTGGACAAAAACTACCGCAAACAAGGTATAGGACAACATCTTATGGACTTTTTAGTAGATTATGCGAAACAAGAAAACGCAAAATTAGTTAAATGGCAAGTACTCAATTGGAATACACCAGCCATCAACTTTTACAAAAAAAATGATGCTATCATTGAAGATAATTGGTGGAATTGTAAGATTTTCAGCTAAATACATTAAAATATATACTAATATAAAAAAAAGTATGAAAATAATTTGCACATTACAAAACAAATATATACTTTTACCCAATCAAATATCGAAATTAAGAAAATAGTGTTTCATAGTGTGAGGGGATTAACTATACTTTTGTAGGTTAATCCCACTTTTTTTTCTAGGATATTCTTTGCATTAATTTACTAGTTAAAATTTCGATTTCCCTTGTATTTCTATCCACATCTAATTTTAATTTTGTTATTGCAGAATGAGCCTTTTGATAATACGTATTCATTTTGGCTTCAGCAAGTTTTTTAATTTCATATTGATTGTACAAAGCTTTAACATTACTAATTTTATCATCATCATTTAGAATTGATGTTGAAAGAAATCTTTTATAATCATCCTGCTTCATTCTACTTATTAAAGACAACATCAAGAAAGTTTTTTTATTCTGAATAATATCTCCTCCTACCTTTTTCCCGAAAGTTTCAGGATCTCCATAAACATCAAGAATATCATCTTGCAACTGAAAAGCAAGTCCAATATTAATTCCATAATCCCACAGCAAATCACATTGGGTAGATGAAGCATTGCCTAAAATAGCACCCATTTTTAAAGCTCCAGCTAATAAAATTGCAGTTTTAAACTCTATCATTGTTAAATACTCGGATATTTCTACGTCATCCCTGGTTTCAAAATCCATATCCATTTGTTGTCCCTCACAAACCTTCCTTGCCACTTGATTAAAAGTAGAAATAATCTCCAGTGTCCGCTCTGATTTTAAACTTGCCAGATATTCGTAAGTCTTAATCAGCATTACATCTCCAGAAAGAATACCCGTATTAATATCATATTTATGATGAACAGATGGTTTTCCACGCCGCAATGCTGCTTCATCCATGATATCATCGTGTACTAGACTAAAATTGTGAAACATTTCGATAGCATGTGCCAAAGGAAGTGCTTTTTTTAAATCTTTTTGGAATAGATTATAGCTCATCAAAGCTAAAATAGGTCGAATACGTTTCCCCCCAAGATTCATGATATAATTAACAGGATTATAAAGTTTTTGTGGAGATTTTTTTATAATTTCTGACTCAAGATATCCTAAATAGATGGATTGTAATTCTTTGAAAG
>CAZOHX010000502.1:0-2872 GCA_964579315.1 uncultured Saprospiraceae bacterium | reverse complement strand
AAAAGAAGCATTCATTCCTTGACCATAAAAAGGGACAACCGCATGAGCAGAGTCTCCAATCAAACAAAAACGACCATTCACTTGCCATGGATAACATTTTATGGTAGCCAAACTACCCGTTGGATTATGTTGGAAATCATGGATTAAATTAGGGATTATGGGTATCACATCGGAAAATTCTTTTTCAAAAAAGGATTGTATCTTTTCAGGAGTATTCAATGCATCAAAACCATTATCTCCATCAAAAGGATGAAATAAGGTCACAGTGAAACTCCCATCAAAATTAGGAAGAGCAATTAGCATATATTCACCACGTGGCCAAATATGCAATCCATTTTTATCTATTAAAAATTGACCATTTTTTCCTGCTGGAATATGCAATTCCTTGTAGCCATGTTGTAGATAATGTTGTGAAAATGAAAAACGTAATGATCTAGCATTTTTAAACATGGTTTTTCGAATGGCGGAGTTGGCACCATCTGTTCCAATGATGGCGATAGCAGTTTTAGTAGATGTTTCTCCAGAGATATAATTTTTGAAACTTACTGTATTTTGATCAAAATCAGCATGGGTGCATTTCATATTAAAATGAATATTGATACCTAATTTTTCAGCTTCGTTCATCAAAATAACGTTTAATCCACCCCTGGATATGGAGTTTATATGTTCGCCTTCACGTCCACTATATGCCATAAATGTTGTATCGCCATTGATATTATGAATGATTCTGCCCTTCATGGGAAGGGTTTCTTTCATGACAATTTCATCCATTTCGGCTACTGCTAAAGCCTTAATTCCCCTTGCAGAAAGAGCTAAATTGATGGATCTTCCTGCCGAAATATCTGTTTGCCGCATATCTGGTCTGGATTCAAAAATCTCAACCTGATATCCTTTTTTTGCAAGTAAAATTGCCAATAGCGGTCCAGAAAGACCTGCTCCGATAATGATGATATTTTCTTTCATTTACTAATACTTAAAATTCTTTTAAAATATTTTTTATCAATTTTACTAATTTATAGACATCCGTATAGTTATTATAAAGTGGGACAGGTGCAACACGAATGACATCGGGTTCTCTCCAATCCGCAATGACTCCCTTTTCCTCCAAAATTTTAAAAACTTGTTTTCCAATATCTTTAATCCGAATAGATAATTGACAGCCTCTTTCTTTTGGCGTTAATATTTCAATTCGATTGTCATTGATAGAAAGCAGTCCTTTTTCTAAGAATGCCGTGAGTTGTTTAGATTTTTCAATCAAATTTTCTAATCCAACTTCATCAAAAATATCCAAAGATGCACGTAGGGATGCCATAGAAAATATAGGTGCATTGCTCAATTGCCAACCTTCTGCTCCTTCAATCGGAATGAATTTATTGGGCATAGTAAATCGAGTGGCTTTTTCGTGTCCCCACCAGCCTGCATATCTAGGAAGATTTTTTTTAGCGTGATTTTCATGCACAAAACAACCTGCCACGCCACCAGGCCCAGAATTTAGATATTTGTAAGTACACCAAACCGCAAAATCAACATTCCAATCATGTAATTGTAAATCAATATTTCCAACAGCATGGGCTAAGTCAAACCCCACCTTGCAACCCTTTGCTTGAGCAAGCTTTGTAATCGTTTTCATATCAAAAACTTGCCCTGTGTAATAATTGACACCCCCAATCATGACCAGAGCAATTTCATCTCCATGTTTATCCAAAATATCGATAATTTGTTGGGTTTGAATGGCAACTGCTCCTTGATTAGGGACTAATTCAATGACAGCATCGTCTGGATGATAGCCATGTAATTGTACTTGAGAATCCACGGCATAATGATCTGAAGGAAAAGCATCAGCTTCCATTAAAATTTTATATCTATCTTTGGTAGGTCGGTAAAAAGTAGTCATCATCAAATGCAAATTTACAGTAAGCCCGTTCATAGCAACGGTTTCTATAGGCTTTGCACCAATCAACTTTGCCAAAGAATCTGTGATAAATTCATGATATGGCATCCAAGGTCGTTTGGCATGAAAATGACCTTCCACACCAAGATATTTCCAATCTTTTAATTCTTGACTGATATATTTTTTTACATTTTTCGGCTGTAAACCAAGAGAATTTCCACAAAAATAGAGAAAACGTTTTCCATTTTTTTGAATGGGATGATGAAATTTCTTTCTATATTTTTTAATTGTATCATTTTGATCAAAATCTTTAGCTGTTTTTTTATCGAATTGCATAAAATATTTGTTATTGTTCTTGGATATTAAATAAAACTGGTCTGCTGGGAGAAGCATCTGCTTCAAATGGAGCAATCTGGAGATTTAATAAATAATGCCCATCTTTTACTTCATTGGGAATATAGACCATTTCTGTAATAGTTTTTAAAGATATTTTTGAATTGTGGATATCTGAATCCCCTGATTTTATTTTCCAAAAAACTCTATGATTGTTCAATTTGCCATCATCGAAAGTACGATCTACGGATGGCATATCCACCAACAGATGTTCGACACCAATATCTCTTATAAATTTCATAGCTTCCATCGAAAAGAAAGGGGGAGCATCATTCAAATAGTTTCTTGATTTTTTTGAATCATCATTTGGTAAAGTGCGAATAATTAATGCTTTTGAAAATAAATTATTTTTATTTTTTAAAGCTATTTTTAGACTATTTAGAGTAATTAATTGATCATTCTTTCCTTTTTTAGGAAGATAGCTATCATCCGTATTTGTTGAAACTTCAGGAGATACAGATATTAAAATTGCAGGAATAAGTGTATCTTTTAGAATATGGTTGATAGAGATTCTTTCTTGACTAATATGTCCAATGCATTCTGTATGAGTACCATTACAATGAGGAATTAAACTGTATTGCTCAAAAT
>CAZOHX010000501.1:0-2877 GCA_964579315.1 uncultured Saprospiraceae bacterium | reverse complement strand
AAATTATTTCTTATTCGAGGGAAAGACGTAGGCGGGGCAGGTTATGTTGTGGAATTCATACAACAAACACAGTCTTTTATGTCTTTCTTACCATTCCAAAACACCTGTTTTTACTGCAAAATCATTAAGCTTTTCCACAATATCCGACATACCCACATTTAGTCACACACTTAATTTTGATAAAACCTTGGCATCTTAGAAATATATGGATGGATTTGTAAATACCAATCAAGTAATTACTTTAATACATTTCATTACAGACTTTTCATAATATTTGATTAAATTTGGAATATTTTTAATATATCAAGTAGATTTATCACTTAACTAACAAATTATGAATAAAAAATTTACAACTTTTTTACTATTTATCATCTCTGTTACTTTTTTAGTAGCACAAAATTCAGAAACAGTAACAATTGATTACGGTCAATCCTATTCAAAGCAAGTATTTTATCAATTAGAAACTGGTAATACCCAAACATTTAATAATGAAGATTGGGATTTGGCTTTCACAACGGAAGATGGTGTCTTGGGCATACATTTAAATGAAGCATCCACTTTTATGCAAGAAAGCGATCATCTTTTTGAAATTTTAACAGCCGAATTTTCAGATGTGTTCACAGAAGATAATTTAGATGAAACCGAATTATATAATACAGAAGACTCTTGGGCACAAGGAGCTTTTAATGAAACTAGAGATACAATTGATGCTGATGATTACGGTTGGGGTCTTTATAATGCTTCTACAGGTGAGATTGAAGATGTAAGATATTTTGCCATTCATATGAGAAATGGTGATTGGAAAAAAATAAAAATCTCTTATAGTGATGATACATATCATGTTACTTATGCCGATTTTGATAATATGAATGAACATAGTTTTGAAATTAAGAAATCGGATTTTCCTAAGGGAAAATTAGCATTATTATCCATAGAAAATGATAAATTACTGGATCCGTTGGATAATTGGGATTTGTTTTTTGGAAGATATTCTGCTGGAATTGTAGTGAATGATGAAATCGTTCCTTATACCGTATTGGGTGTTCTTACCAATGGTGATGTTAAAATTGCCCAATTGGATGATGTGGATCAATCTTCTACAGTAAGTGATGCGTCTGAATTTAATGGTCTTTGGATAAATGAGATTGATGCCATTGGTCATGATTGGAAAGACTTTGACTTAAATGCTGGTGGATGGGTTATTCATGATAATGTCGTTTATTATGCCAAAAAAGGAATGGATGTTTATAAGTTGGTTTTTAGCCGATTTGGAGGTAGTTCTGATGGTTCTATGGATTTTGAAAAAACTAAATTGGATATTCAAGTTGGAAATCAGGATATGATGAACAATACACATGACCTATCTATTTTTCCAAATCCTATCCAAGATGGGAATGTTGTTTTTGGTTTTGAATTACCAAATAATCAGGTTTTGAATATGAAAGTTATGAATAGTTTGGGACAAGTAATTTGGTCTAGTGCTCAAAAAGGAAATGCAGGTTTTAATGTGAAATCTATTCACTTTAATGGTATTTCAAATGGAGTTTATACCTTGCTTTTGGAATCAGAAAGGGGGTATTCTGTTAAGAAATTTATCGTTTCGAAATAAAAGTTTATAGTAGTGGAGTGGTAGAGTCATCCCCCTATAATTTGGGGATTAGTCTCAACTGCTCCACTAGATTTTGCCGTAGCAAAATCGACTAAACATCTCCACTCAATTTACTTCAACATTTCCGAAACGACATCCAAATCCCCATCATTCTCACTAGGTTCTATCCCCAATAATTTACACATCAAGACGTAAATATGGATATTCTCAAAAGATGGAACGGTAATGCCCTTTTTGAAATCAGGTCCATTGGCCCAAAATATGGCATGCATATCTTTGTATTTTGGATCATATCCATGCGTTCCACGTGTAATTGAGAAACTCGGTTTTCTATGTCTAGTAATGAAATAATGCAAATCGGGAACAATCGTAATGGGTTGAATCCTTACGTTATCTGCATAGTGATATTGAAGGGGAATACTATCTTTTTGATAGACCTTAAAATGGGGGTGTTTTCCTTTTAGTTGCTGGTAAACTTTCTCCAATTTTCCAGATTTAGGTCTCAAAGCGGCTGGAGGCCCCCAATCAATGACTTCTACATCACTGAGATCAATATAATCATCCAAGAAAATAGCATTTTTATAGTCAATAGACGTCATCCCATGATCAGAAACGATGATAATATTTGTTTTTTGACTAAGATTTTCCTTTTCCATGATATCGAAAAGGCGACCTAGTGTTTTGTCTAATACTTTAATTTTTTCAAATACTTTTGGACTATTTGGACCAAAATTATGCCCTTGGTGATCGGGTTCATTATAGTAAAGTGCTGTAAAACCAATACTAGGGTCTTTGAGCCATTCAACGACTTGATCTACTCTTTTATCCCAAGCAATCAGGGGGTTGTAAGCCTTATAATTTGTGGGCAAATAGCCATTTATTTTGGCTTCAGAGCCTGGCCAAAAGAAGATTCCAGTTTCAATGTCATTTTTTTCTGCGGTAACCCAAATGGGTTCTCTTTGATACCATCGTCCATCTTTTACCGAGGATGATCCTGCTCCAATTTTATAATAGGCATCCATTGTTTCATCGTACATATGATTGGAAATCAGACCATGATGAGCAGGGTAACTACCACTTACAATCGAATAATGGTTTGGAAACGTTTTTGATGGAAATGAAGGGATAAGTGATGCCGCTTTAACTCCATTTTGAATGAATTTATCTAAATTGGGAGTTTCTACTTTATCTATATAATCCCATCTAAAACCATCCATAGAAATGAGCAATAATTTGGCAAAATCCGAATTCAATCTCAAAATTCTGAC
>CAZOHX010000500.1:0-2884 GCA_964579315.1 uncultured Saprospiraceae bacterium | reverse complement strand
AATTTGTATGTACCTAAAATTTTACCATTCTCCTCTAAAACATATTTTTCCGTATCTTTGCTAGAAATATGCATCAATGGATTTTTCAAAAATAAAATTGAACCCTACATTAAGACCATCGAAAAAGGCAAAAGAAAGTATTTTGGAAACCCAAGAGCAAATTCCTATCAAAAATACTTTTTCAAAAAAGGATATTAATGATGTAGATCATTTATCTTATACCGCAGGATTGCCTCCATTTCTTGGTGGACCCTATTCATCTATGTATGTAGTTAGACCTTGGACTATTCGCCAATATGCAGGTTTCTCAACAGCAGAGAAGAGCAATGAATTTTATCGAAAAAATTTGGCTCAAGGGCAAAAAGGTCTTTCTGTGGCTTTTGATTTACCTACACATCGGGGGTATGATTCTGACAATCCACGGGTAGTGGGTGATGTAGGAAAAGCAGGTGTGGCAATTGATAGCGTTGAAGATATGAAAATTCTTTTTGATCAGATTCCTTTGGATAAAATGTCTGTTTCTATGACCATGAATGGTGCAGTGATTCCAATTATGGCTTTTTATATCGTAGCAGCTGAAGAGCAAGGAGCAAGTCAAGCATCGCTGACAGGCACTATCCAAAATGATATTTTGAAGGAATTTATGGTGCGAAATACTTATATTTATCCACCCAAGTATTCTATGAAGATTATTGCAGATATTTTTTCCTATACGGCAGAGCATATGCCAAAATTTAATTCTATTTCAATCAGTGGATATCACATGCATGAAGCAGGAGCGTCTGCGGATTTGGAATTGGCATATACTTTGGCCGATGGGTTGGAATATATTAGGGCTGGACTTTCTGTAGGTCTGAAAATTGATCAATTCGCTCCTAGATTATCATTCTTTTGGGGTATTGGTATGAATCATTTTATGGAAATCGCTAAGATGAGAGCAGCTCGTTTATTGTGGTCTAAAATTGTAAAATCTTTTAATCCTAAATCTGAAAAATCTATGCGTTTGAGAACACATTCTCAGACTTCAGGATATAGTTTGACGGAGCAAGATCCTTTTAATAATATTGCTAGAACTTGTATTGAAGCCATGTCGGCAACGCTTGGGGGAACTCAGTCTTTACATACCAATTCCTTGGATGAAGCCATCGCTCTACCTACTGATTTTTCTGCAAAAATTGCTAGAGATACACAAATTTATATTCAAAAAGAAACAGATATTACCAAGGTGGTAGATCCATGGGCAGGTTCTTATTATGTGGAGTATTTGACCCATCAATTGGTAGAAAAGGCATGGAAAAATATTCAAGAGATTGAAGCTCTTGGGGGAATGGCAAAGGCTATTGAAAACGGATTGCCAAAATTGAGAATTGAAGCATCTGCAGCACGAAAACAAGCAAAAATTGATGGGGGTTTGGAAAAAATTGTGGGTGTAAATATTTTTAGACCTGAGTCTGAAGCTGATTTGGATATTCTCGAAGTGGATAACCAAGCTGTAAGAATATCTCAAGTCAAAAGAATTGATCAAACTCGAAAAAATAGAGATACACAAAAAGCGAAAATGGCATTGGAAAATCTAAGTGCTTGTGCAAAAACAGGTAAGGGCAATTTATTGGAATTTGCAGTAATTGCAGCTAGAGAAAGGGCAACATTGGGAGAAATCTCTGATGCAATGGAAACTAGTTTTGGAAGATTTAAAGCTATTACTCAAACTATATCTGGTGTATATTCAAAAGAAATTTCTATGGACAAAACTTATCAAGAAGCACTCGCTCTTGCAGATGAATTTGCGATTGAAGAAGGACGCCGCCCTAGAATTATGGTCGCTAAACTTGGACAAGATGGTCATGATCGTGGGGCTAAAGTGATTGCTACTAGTTTCGCAGATTTGGGATTTGATGTGGATATTGGACCACTGTTTCAAACTCCCGAAGAAGCTGCTTTGCAAGCCGCTGAAAATGATGTACATATTTTGGGCATTTCTTCCTTGGCAGCAGGACATAAAACTCTCGTACCCCAAACGATAGCAGCTTTGAAAAAAATAGGCCGAGATGATATATTTGTAGTGGTGGGTGGCGTGATTCCTAAGCAGGATTATGATTTTCTTTACAAAGCGGGGGTGATGGGTATATTCGGACCAGGTACCGTCATCGCAAAAGCGGCTATAGAAATTTTGAAAAAATTAATGGAAGTATAGACTTGATGTTAAAAACTAAAGGTATTATTTTACGGACAGTTAAGTATGGAGAGTCTAGCCTAATTCTCGATATTTATACCCGTAATAAGGGACTTCAATCTTTTATTATTGGTGGGGTGCGTAGTAAAAAGGCTAAAACAAAAACAGGATTGTTGCAGTTGATGTCTTTGGTAGATGTGGTGAGTTATTATCGTGAGGGCAAAGATTTACATCGGATAAAGGAAATTAATCCTAGCCATATTTATAGTGCCATTCCCTTTGAAATTGAAAAAAGTTCTGTAGGTGTTTTTTTGATAGAAATGATTCAAAAAACCTTGAAAGAGCAAGAAGTAAATGCTCCTTTGTTTGATTTTATTGAAAATGGATTTTTGTATTTGGATAAAACACCCGAAAACATAAGTAATTTTCATTTAGTTTTTCTTTTAAAATATGCTGCTTTTTTGGGGATTCAACCCGAGAACAATTGGTCGAATTCCTATTTGTTTTTTGATATGAATAATAGTAGTTTTTGTGATCATATCCCTGTAACGCACCATTGTTTGAATGAAGAAGAGAGTAAATGTTTGAGTCAATTGATAGATTGTGATTTGACCTTGAGTCATCAATTGGTGATTTCAAAAGAATTACGAAAAATACTTTTAAATGAATTAATTGGATATTTTCAATTACATTTGGATACTAAATTGACCA
>CAZOHX010000499.1:0-2898 GCA_964579315.1 uncultured Saprospiraceae bacterium | reverse complement strand
GACATTGAATCCAAGCAATGGAGATTTTGAGTACAAGAAAATATTCAAAAACAATCAATTAATTGCGGAAGGTTGGAAAAAAGATGGTCAAAAAGAGAAATATTGGAAATATTACTTCCAAAATGGGCGAATTGAAAAAGAAGGACATTATCTTCATGACCAAAAAAACAACTATTGGAAATACTATTTCACAAATGGACAAATCCAACAAGAAGGTCGATTTAAAAATGATTTAGAAGAAAAATGGTGGCTTTTTTATAACCAAAAGGGTGAAATCACGAAAAAATGTGAATTTAAACATGGCAAAAGACATGGCTACACATTTATTTATAAGAACAACGAATTGAATAAAGCGGAAAAATATAGTGAAGGTGAATTGGTAGGAAGTTGGACAGATTATGCTTCTTTTTATCGGGATAATTAGATGGTTGTGAGTTATGGGGTTATGAGGATTATGGGTTATTGTGAACAATCAACAGCACAAAAAAAAATTACAAATTTGAAAATTGAACAGTTTTGATACAAATAATTATAATCACATTATACACAATATCGCTCCTACTAATCTTTGTATTTAGTTTGACGCAACTCAATTTGCTTCTAAATTTTTTAAAAGCGAGCAAAAAGCAAGATGTATTACCCGATTTTAAAAGGGCTGATTTACCGAAAGTAACGATTCAGTTACCTATTTTCAATGAATTATATGTTGTAGAGCGATTATTAGATACGATTGTTTTGATGGACTATCCTGCTGACAAACTAGAAATTCAAGTATTAGATGACTCTACTGATGAAACCGTTGAAATTACCGCAAAAAAAGTAGCAGAGTTGAAAGCAAAAGGATTTGACATCAAACAAATCACTCGAAAAATACGAACCGATTATAAAGCAGGAGCATTAAGAGAAGCATTAGATGAAGCATCTGGAGAATTTATTGCCATTTTTGATGCAGATTTCCTTCCCAAAAAAGATTTTCTATTACAAACGATTCCCTATTTTCAAGATAGTAAAATTGGTGTAGTCCAAACGAGATGGGGACATATCAATCGCAATTTTTCCTTGTTGACCAAAATCCAAGCATTTGCGTTAGACAATCATTTTCTTTTAGAACAAGTAGGTAGAAATAGCAAGGAACATTATATCAATTTCAATGGAACAGCAGGTGTTTGGAGAAAAGAGACCATTTATGATGCAGGAAATTGGGCAGGAGATACTTTGACAGAAGATTTGGATTTGAGTTTTAGATCTCAATTAAAAGGTTGGAAATTCAAATATTTAAAAGACGTTGTAAGTCCTGCGGAATTACCCATGCATATTTCGGCTGCAAAAAGTCAACAATTTAGATGGAATAAAGGCGGTGCAGAAAATTTCATGAAAATGGGATGGAAAGTCATGATGAGTAAAACTACCCCAATCACGACAAAAATTCATGCAATCATTCATTTATTAAGTAGTTCAATGTTTATTTTTGTATTCATGGTTGGCGTATTGAGCGTACCGATGTTGATATTAAAAAATACAACCAATGTATATGATTCCTACTTTTTATTGACAAATATCTTCTTATTAAGTACCATTTTTCTATTTTTCAGTTATTGGATGGTCTATTCCTATAAAAAGAAAAAAACGATTAAGTTTTTCTTTCAATATTTTATAGATTTTATAACTTTCTTTTCGATAGCCATGGGATTTTCATTTCACAATACCTTAGCTGTATTAGAAGGATATTCTGGTAAGAAAAGTGCATTTATTCGTACTCCAAAATTTGCTGTAAAAAAGAAATCTGATGACATTTCACAAAATAAATATATTGCACGTCATTTGACGCTTACAACTGTGATAGAATTGGCTTTTTCTATTTATTTTCTATATGGCATCTACAATGGAATCCAATATAACGATTACGGTTTTGTACCATTTCATTTGATGCTATTTTTTGGATTTTCATTTGTGGTTTATCATTCCTTGAGATCTGTAAAAATTCAACCCATGACGGACGAAATGAAGAAAGAATATGAATTGCCCGTTAGTAAAAAAGACAAGCGATTGGAAATGGAGAAAGTGTGATAAATATCGTACCGATGAAATGAATAGTGAGCCAAATTAAGTGCAATTATTTTGATTGTATTCCCTTATATTGATAATAATCATTGTAATTTTTAAGCAACTTTCCTATAAATATCTTATCTTTGTTGTGGATAATTTTGTATCCCATCCTTATAAACCTACATTTATTACTAGAAAATAATTCTTAAATATCTTAAGAACTAGTCTATTAGTTCCCCCTAATAGATTTTTTTGGTATTGATGAATCTTACAAAATTATAAACACCATGCAACAAAAACATTTACTATTATTAGTATTTTTAGCTATTTCTGCTTGTTTATCAGCACAAAATCGTGCAATTGATGGCTCAGGAAATAATGTAAATCATCCTGAATGGGGGGCTGCTCAAACGCCCTTGCTTCGATACACTACCGTAAAATATGAAGACAAAATTGGTAGTCCTACAGGATCTAATCGTCCCAACGCGAGAGTTGTGAGCAATGTTCTTTTTCAACAGGATAGCCTGATAAATGATCCCCTTGGCATGAGTGCCATCACTTGGGTTTGGGGTCAATTTATTGATCATGGAATAGATTTGACATCAGATAACACATCTGAACCTAATATGATTCCTGTTCCAAGAGGAGATCAATGGATGGATCCACAGAATAGTGGCAATGCATTGATTCCAATGTTTAGATCTAAGACGTTCCCTGGAACAGGTACTTCGCCTAATTATCCAAGGGAACAACCCAATGAGATTACTTCATTTATTGATGGTTCCAATGTTTATGGCTCTGATGATGCAAAAGCAGATTGGTTACGATCTCATATTGATGGAAAATTGAAAT
>CAZOHX010000498.1:0-2908 GCA_964579315.1 uncultured Saprospiraceae bacterium | reverse complement strand
ACAGCGGGTAATTTCCCATCTTTATCCCATCTTCGTAGAGTTTCCTTACTTTTTCCCAATATTTTTGCCGCTTCATTGAGCGAATAGTAATCTTTTTTTATCATAGTATGCAAACGTTATACATTGGTTACAAATGTACAATTTTGTTTTAATAAAAAAAATAATATTGGGTCTAAATAAACAAAAAGTTTTAATAAAGTTTCGTATAATTTTGGCTAGAACAAAAATTATTTGTCAATTGAACACACGAATAATAAAAAACATTTAGGATTACAAGGATATTCAACCAAACTATCTTTTCTTATTGAAAATTATGTATTTTTGTATTTCACATTCAAGATTCCATAGTAATGATAAAATCCAAAACATCTATCGATAAAAAAGTACTTTTGAAAGCTTATAAATTAATGGCTATGTCGAAAAGTATAACCGATATTTATGATAAAAATGCCAAAGAAGTCGCTCGATATGTTCATGCCACATCTCGTGGTCATGAGGCGATTCAGTTGGCTGTTGGTTTACAATTATTACCCCAAGATTTTGTTTCACCTTACTATCGTGACGAATCTATGTTGATGGGAATCGGTATGACTCCTTATGACTTGATGTTGCAACTGTTTGCGAAGAAAGATGACCCGTTTAGTGGAGGTAGATTGTATTATTCACATGCGAGTTTGAAAGATGATGACAAACCCAAAATTATTCATCAGAGTTCTGCAACAGGGATGCAAGCCATTCCTACTACGGGAGTTGCAATGGGCATTCAATACAAAGAAAAAGAAGGTCTTTCTGAAGATTTTAAAGGACAAAACCCTGTAACCGTTTGCTCGTTTGGAGATGCATGTATTACCGAAGGAGAAGTTTCGGAAGCTTTTCAAATGGCTGCTTTAAAGCAATTGCCCATTTTATTTTTAGTTCAAGACAATGATTGGGATATTTCTGCAAAAGGTCATGAAATACGTGCCCAAAATGCCTATGAATATGCTCAAGGTTTTAAAGGTATTGAAGCCATTACTATCGATGGTACTGATTTTATAGAATGTTATAATACTATTCAAAAAGTATATGAAACGATTCGTAAAGAACGTCGTCCTTTTTTAGTTCACGCTACGGTCCCTTTATTGAATCATCATACTTCTGGAGTGAGAAAAGAATGGTATCGTGATGACTTAGAAGAAAGTTTTAAAAGAGATCCTTTTGCAAAATTTAAAAAACAATTGTTGGAATTAGGTATTGCCAAATCTACACTTACTAAATTAGAAAAGGAAGCTAAAAAATTAGTCGCTACTGATTTTAAAAATGCTCAAAAAGCTGAAGATCCAAGTCCATCAGATTTATTTACAAATAGATTCGCTCCTTCGCCTATCACTGAAGAAAAAGGAATCAGAACACCTGAGGGTCGAGAAGATGTCGTTTTTGTGGATTGCGGACTATTTGCGGTGGAAGAAATTATGCGAAAACATCCTGAAGCTTTGCTCTATGGACAAGATGTGGGAGCGAGATTGGGTGGCGTATTCAGAGAAGCGGCCACTTTAGCTCAAAAATTCGGCGATAATCGAGTTTTTAATACCCCTATTCAAGAAGCATTTATCATTGGAAGTACGGTTGGCATGTCTGCCACAGGATTGAAACCTATCGTTGAAGTGCAATTTGCGGATTATATTTGGCCTGGATTAAATCAGTTGTTTTCAGAAGTATCTCGATCTTATTATTTGACCAATGGAAAATGGCCCGTAAGCATGGTCTTGCGTGTGCCCATTGGTGCGTATGGGAAAGGCGGGCCGTATCACTCTTCGAGTATAGAATCTGTATTGACCAATATCAATGGTATCAAAATCGTTTATCCAAGTACAGGAGCTGATTTGAAAGGACTTTTGAAGGCAGCATATTATGATCCTAATCCTGTAGTTATTTTAGAACATAAGGGTTTGTATTGGTCAAAAGTTCCTGGAACCAATGCAGCCAAAACACCTGAACCTAGTGAAGATTATGTCATTCCCTTGGGAAAAGCTCGTATTGCACTTGATGCTGATGCGTCTAAAATCAATTCTGGTGAATCTATGGTGGTTGTGACATACGGAATGGGCGTTCATTGGGCACTCAACGCTGCTAAATCTTATAAGGGTCGAGTCGAAATTTTGGATTTACGAACGCTTTATCCTTTAGATACGGATGCTATTTTTGATGCGGTGAAAAGACATAATAAGTGTCTTGTCGTCACCGAAGAACCTGTAAATAATACTTTTGCTCAGAGTATTGCTGCTCGGATTCAGGAAAATTGTTTTGAATATTTGGATGGTCCTGTTCGGGTACTGGGTGCGGAGAATGTTCCTGCTATTCCGCTGAATGTGAGGTTGGAGGCTGAGATGATGCCTAGTGCTGATAAGGTGGGGGCTTTGATTGGGGAGGTTTTGGGTTGGTAGGTATGGGTTGAAACCCGTAGCTAATGGTGGTGAATCCTTTGGGTTTTTCGTGACTAACATCATCAAAATTAAAAAGTAGGGTTGTCGTATCGTATCTTGACAACCCTACTTTTTGAAATAAAAATTTCTACTTTTGCTTATTCTATTCTTTCATATTTTTTTCTTTCTGTCATTTCAAATTGACCATTTTCATTTACGAATAATAAATTAAATGAGTCCAATTCAACTCCTTGTAGAGCATCTGTATCTTGCGTGAATGTATAGTCCACTTCAAGAAATTGATTATCTATAGATATTATTTTCCAAGAATTTGTTTGATGATTGACATCAATATCAGAATCATTAGTATCTGCTCCTTCTACGGGATTGGAAACTAATGTGATTTTTTGCTCCGTCTCATCAAATGTCCAAGATCCACTTCTTAGCCAATTGGAATGAATATTCTCCACTAGATAAGTATCATCGTCATTGAATTGAAAGATAAC
>CAZOHX010000497.1:0-2947 GCA_964579315.1 uncultured Saprospiraceae bacterium | reverse complement strand
TGACCAGTGGATTTGGAAATCAAGGATGTAGTTCAAATGGAACAGATACAGATGTTAGTGATGATAAAATTGTATTTGAATTAGATCCAGACGGTTTTAATTTAGGAGCAGAATATTCAGTTACAGTTTCGTCAGGAACAGTTTCTCCAACAACAGGTACATACGGAACCGCTACATTGTTTGAATTACAAAGTGGTTCAGCTGGAGCAGGAAATGTGACGATAACCATTGAGGATGAAGGTGGAAATGGATGTACTATCCAAGAGAATATTGCGGATATGGGAAGTTGTTCTCCAAGTAGTGAAATTATTGAGGGTAATTTAATAAATACATCTTGTAATGATAATGGGACATCTGCAAATCCAGAAGATGATTATATTTCCTTTGAATTGAACCCAACGGGTAATAATTTATCTTCATCTTACAAAATTGTTGTTCCAAACGGATATACAATAACTCCAGAATCGGCTTATTTTGGTGAATCTAGAAGCTTTGAGTTGCAAAAAGGGTCATCAGGAGGTGGGAATGTGACTATTTATGTTGTCGATGACCAATTGGGAGGAGATACATTAATGTTGGTAATTTTCGATCCAGAGAGTTGTTCGACCGATCCAGAAGTATTGGAACCTGGATTCGAAATGGTGAGTTGTAATGATAATAATTCTATGAATAATCCAAAAGATGATTATATTTCCTTTGAGATTTTACCGACAGGTCATAATTTGCAAGATGGTAGATATTTATTGGAATGCCCCGTTGGATATGAATTGGATCATACAGAAGGATTTTATAAAAATCCAATTCTTTTTAAATTAAATCATGGATCAGCAGGGCAGGGTGATGTTGAAATGACGCTATATCATATCAATGCATCAAATGTTCGAGCAGACACTATGAAATTCATGGTTGCAGACCCAGGAGTTTGTTCTTTAGAAGATCCAGATTTCAGATATGATACTGTGATTGTAAACGTAGATACTGTAACATTTTGTTTAGATACGACTGAATTACCAGGTAATATTACTACATTAACCAATGAATGTGAAGGTCAGGCTCATGGATATGTTGATTTTGAGTTGGATACAACAACCATGTGTGTCACCTATTTTGGTGTTGAAATTAATGGGTCAGATACATGCTGTGTGACATTATATGATGATCAAGGTAATTCTCAATTATTAACATTAATAGTGACATGTTTACCTCCTAAATCGGGTGAATGTATTAGTGATGAATTATATATCAATCAAGAAGAAACTTATTGTATAGAAACGGATCAATTAGCAGGAAAAATAGTAAGTATTAAAAATATTTGCGAAGATTCTACTTTTATAAAATACAAAGTAGATTTAGAATCTTTATGTGTTGTATATGAAGGTCGTGCTATTGGACATGGATCTGCTTGTATAGAAATATGTGATGATTTAGGTATTTGTGATACCGTTAATTTCTGTACAGAAGTGATTCCTTATCCAGATTTGCCTATTGCAAGTGCCGATAATTTCTGTGTAATGATGAATACTCCAAAAGTATATAATGTACTTGAAAATGATTTACTTTGGGGAGGGATAGATACCATGTATTTTGTAACTGAGCCTGAATTTGGTGAAATAACAATTAATCCTGACTTTACCATTACTTATAAACCGAATTTAGAAATTTGTGAAAAAACGGAGCATCTTTTGTATGTTATTTGCAATTCGGTGGGCTGTGTAGAAGTAGAACTAAATATTTGTATTGAATGTCAAGACATTGTAGTATTTAATGCTCTTTCTCCCAATGGAGATGGATCTAATGACGTATTTTATATTGCAAAAGTAGAAGACTATCCTAACTCGGAATTGGAAATCTATAATCGTTGGGGTAATCTAGTTCATAAAGAAGAAGGATATAAAAATGATTGGGAAGGTACTTGGAATAATCATGCTCTTCCTGATGGAACCTATTATTATATCCTTAGATTGAATGATGATAAGGCAAGGATATTCACGGGGTATATTGAGATATTACGTTAGAATAAAAACAAACTTTCCAAAAGTTTAAAGCTTTTGGAAAGTGTTTTTATTTATTTTTGAAATTTAAAAAAGTCCATAAATTTCACCATTTTCATCAATATCAATGTTTTCAGATGCGGGAGTGGCAGGAAGCCCTGGCATTCTCATCATTGCTCCTGTTAATTGAACCACAAATCCTGCTCCTGCTGCAATTTCGATTTCACGTACAGTAATCACAAAATCTCTTGGTCGCCCAATAAGTTTTGCATTATCAGAAAGTGATTTTTGAGTTTTTGCAATACAAACTGCTGATCCATCTAGTCCTAATGCGGAAATCGTTTTTAAATTTCTTTTAGCCAAAGCTGAATATTCAACTCCCTTTGCACCATATATTTTGGTAGCGATAGCATTGATTTTGTCTGTAATTGAATCACTCCATTTATAGGTAGGTGTAAAAGTTCCTTTGGTTTCGGCAATAGCTTCTACTACATTTTTAGCTAATTCAATCGTACCATTTCCTCCTTTCGCCCATCCTTCTGACACAGCTACTCTAATTCCTTTGGATTTTACATAATCAAAAACTGCTTGAATCTCTTCATCTGTATCTGAAACAAACTTATTGATAGCTACAACAGGAGTGATATTAAAACCTGCGGCACTTTCTAAATGTTTTTCTAAATTTACCAATCCTTTTTTTAAGGCATCTACATTGGGAGTGGTCAATGTTTTCAAATCTGCTCCTCCATGATATTTTAAGGCACGGATGGTGGCTACAATAACCAGTGCTTTAGGAGAAAGTCCTGCACTTTGACATTTGATATCTAGGAATTTTTCGCCCCCTAAATCAAAGCCAAATCCTGCTTCTGTTACTACATTTTTTGATAATGATAATCCCATTTTTGTTGCAATAACTGTATTGGTACCTTGCGCAATATTGGCAAATGGACCACCAT
>CAZOHX010000496.1:0-2950 GCA_964579315.1 uncultured Saprospiraceae bacterium | reverse complement strand
GGTACCATCTTTTTTGTAATTTTCTTTTATTTTTTGATAAAAATCGACATCAGATTTTGATAGCTTTGCATCTCCTTTTGATACACTGGTTAGTTCCTGCAAGATGGATTCTAAATCAGTCAAATTTTCTTCTTTGTCATAAGAAATTGTTCTTGTATTAGATTGATCTTGGGGATGTTCCACAATGCTGCCTTGTTCTGTTTTTTCCATGAAAACAACACCCTGTTTTTTCAAGAAAATATATCCTACAATTCCTATTCCCATGATGAGAAGTATGGTTTCAAAAGGGCGTAAAAGGGGTTTTCTTTGATTGTTTTCCATTAAAAATCCATTTTCAAACGTAGGTTTACTCTACGAGATGTTAAGTAATTGGGAACACCAAATTGGCTGCCATAAATGGTCTTAATCCATGTGTAAGAGGCAGCATTGGTGACTTGTAATAGATTGAATACTTCGAGACTTAACCAAGTGTTTCTAGTAAATCTCAACCAATGATGGGGCTTTTTGGCTCTTCGCTCTTCATCAAATAATTGAAATCCAAAACCGATATCTGCTCTATGATAAGCCTTGTAGTGATAGGTATTTCGATAGACTCTATTATTTCCTTTGATTCCAAAGGGAAAACCTGTTCCGAAAGTTAAATTTAGATGCATTCTGAAATTTTTATTTCTGGGTAGATAATCTTGAAAAAACATAGACATTGAAAAAAGGCGATCTGTTGGTCTTCGGACATCTTTAACTTTAACTGCTTTTTCAATTCCAATTTCTCGTTTTAGATGTTGAATCCCGTTTAAATGCTCTCTTGCTCTAAGGAGTGAAATGTTTATCCATGATTCAGCACCAGGTACAAATTCTCCATTGATACGAAAATCAGCCCCCATAATATATCCTGTGGCATCATTTTCTCCAGCGTAATTGATACGTACATTATCCAAATCGTAACTCACCAAATCCCATAATTTTTTATAATACAGTTCTGTAATAAATCGAAAAGGTTTCTTTTTATAGTCAAAATCATAGGTCATACCTGCAACTACATGAGCGGATTTTTGAGATTTCAAATTTGTATTTACACTGCCATCTGGTCGTCGCATTTCTCTATAAAATGCAGGTTGGTGATACAAACCCGTGGCGATTCTGTAGGAAATTTTTTTATGATTCTTAAACGGAGTATATAACAATTGAAGACGAGGGGAATAAAGCATTTCTTTATTTAGATCCCAATAACTAATACGCATACCTCCTGTCAATTTCATCATTCCTAAACTATCTTTTTTGACGGTGTAAGTATTTTGGAGAAATCCAGTAATTCTATTGGAAGACAAGGCATTTTTTGTTTTGAGTACACTTGAAACCAATACTTGAGATTCATCATATGGAAGAGAATAGCCTGCAGAGTCAATGCGTTCCCATTCATTGATTTGATCATTGATAATTTCTTTTTGATATTTGACTCCCCATTGAATGAAATGAGCGATTTCTTTATCAAAATCAGTATCCAATTGTAATTCAATACCGCCTTTATGTTGTGCATTGAAGACATTGGTTGTTAAATAATCTCTTACATATTGGTGCTGAATACCTGTACCCAATACATCAATTACTTCTCCGATATTTTCACTTCCAAGACTGGTTTCAATTTGTCCCAAAGAATAATATCCCAAAATATCATATCCCACTTGCTCATTGCTTTGAAATGCGGAAGTTAGAAATTTCAAATACAATGGATTTCTATCCCTATCAGGTAAGTAAGTTAGTGATAAACCACCTAAACCAGTTGCAAAATCATCCACTTCTTGTCCTTCAAAAACGGAGTTGAGTTGTAGTGTATAATTTACTAAACCAAAAGCGGTGCTTCGCTCCTTGGGGATAAAGCTGTAATCACTTTTATTATAATTTGTAAGCAAACCAAGTTGTAAATCTTGATTGATATCATAGGTGAAATAACCCTGAATATCAGTAAAACTAGGGGTATATTCACCTGTCACATCTAAGGAGCCTAGTAAATAACTAGTAGTTTTATATCTTGCACCAACCAAATATCGAAATTTTCGATAGCCTCCTTTTCCCAATTTTTTACTCCCTTCTACATGTGCGGATCCACCCAAGAAACTCATCCCAATAGAGGCTCTCAATGAATCGGGGCGTTTATATTTTATATCCAATACAGAGGACATTTTATCACCATATTTGGATTCAAATCCACCAGAAGAAAAGGATAAATCACGAATCAAATCTATATTTGGAAAACTCAGTCCTTCTTGTTGACCTGCTTGAATTAATTGGGGTCTATAAATTTCAAAATCATTTACATAGACTAAATTTTCATCATAATTTCCGCCCCTTACATTATATTGGGAACTTAATTCGCCTCCTGTACCTGATGTCGTTCCTAAAGCAATATGGGGCAAAACACTTTCCAAATTACCAGTTGTTGATGGAATTCGTTTCAATTCTTTTACTTTTTCAACTACCACTGATGCGTTTTCCGTTTTTTTAGTGGAAACGATTACTTCTACATCGCTGTCTATTCCAAAAAGGGTAATATCCAAATGATAGGTTTGTCCTTTTTTAATAGGTGGAATAATTTTTTCAAACGGGCGATAACCTATCCTAGTTACTTTTAATGTAAATGGTAAGTTGATAGGTACTTTTAAAATATAAAATCCATTTTCATCCGTTTCAGTAGCATTGGTAGTGCCATCTACATATACGGTAGCGAAATCAATATAGACATCACTTACCGAATCTGAAACTTTACCCGAAATAGTCGCTAAATCTTGTGCATTACCATTCAAAAAAACAAGAAGCAGTAGGGGAGTGAAGATATATTTCATTTATTTTTATTTTTTAAATTTATGGGTGGGACGATTCGGGTTGTATGCAAATAAAATTTAGATTATGCCCATTTTAAAGTCCCCAAAGATTTCATACGAGAAATGGTCTCCAT
>CAZOHX010000495.1:0-2952 GCA_964579315.1 uncultured Saprospiraceae bacterium | reverse complement strand
AAAAATAAAATAGTTGTTATTACAGGTGCAGGCTCAGGAATGGGCAAGGAATATGCTTTTCAATTTGCCAAATTAGGGGCAAAACTTGCATTAAATGATTACAACAAAACAACTTTAGAACAAGTCAAAGCCGAATTAAATAATCAAGGGTTTGAAGATGTATTTATTGATGATTTTGATGTTTCCAATAAAGAGCGAATGTATGCTTTTGCTGACAAAGTAAAAGACGCATTTGGCAATGCCCATGTAATCATTAATAATGCAGGTATTGAGGGTGCAACTGAAAAGTTTATGGACATAAAAGATGAGGATTTCGAAAGATTAATGAATATCAATTTTTACGGTGTTGTTTATGGAAGTAGAGCATTTTTGCCACAGCTTGTAGCGAATAATGAAGGTGCATTAGTCAATATTTCCAGTATTTTTGGTTTACATGGCATGCCTACACAATCAGATTATTGTGCGAGTAAATTCGCAGTTAGGGGATTTACCGAATCGTTGATGGTTGAGTTTCAAGAAAGCCCAATTCAAATTCACATTGTTCATCCGGGGGGAATAAATACCAATATAGCACAGAATGAATTAAGTGCACAATTTGCTGAAAATTATCTGACTACAACTCCCGAATCAATAGTAAAATACGTAATTAAGGGAATTAAAAGAAATCAATTAAAAATGGTTTACGGTCAAGATTCATTGCGAGTTCGGTTGGCGGCAAACTTCTTGCCCAAGCGATTTTCTACCGCATTTATTAATTATGAGATGAAAAAAAGATTGGATTATTGATCAAGGTAACCATAATTAAAATGCTACTATTTATTTCTATCACCTATTCAGGTGATTTTTATCTAAAATGTCAATCTAAATAGGAAATAATCCGTAGAATGATTATATTGGGGAACGATTTGAAAAAATTGTTTATTTTATTAACAAAATGTTTTGTGATAATTTATGTAATGAATTTGTTGTTCAAGATAATTGTCATCTAAACTATAAACAACTAAACAAAATGGGATTATTTGATTTTATTAAAGATGAATTAATTGAAGTCATTGACTGGGTTGAATCTGGTGACGACACTATTCTTTGGAAATTTCCAGATAAGGACGCCAATATTAAATATGGAGCTAATCTTACCGTTAGAGAATCTCAAATGGCAATGTTCTTAGATGAGGGGAGATTGGCAGACGTTTATGAGCCTGGTCGCCATGAGTTGATTACGGCAAATATGCCTCTATTGACTTCCTTGAAAAATTGGAAAACAGGCTTTAATTCTCCTTTTTTATGTGATGTGTTTTTTGTGAGCACACGCACTTTGACTAATTTGAAGTGGGGAACTCCAAACCCAATTATTATGCGAGATCCCGAATTTAAACAAGTTAGGGTAAAAGCATTTGGTACATATTTTATCAAAATTTCCGATCCATTTAAGTTTTTAACGGAGTATGCAGGTGTACGACAAGCTGTAAAAGCAAGTGAAGTGGAAGCATCTATGCGAGATATTATTTCTCCAAAATTTGCTGAAGCATTGGCTGAAACGGGTGTTTCTGTCCTGGATATGGTTTCAAAATATTCAGAGTTAGGAGATCAATTATTACCTATTTTACAAAAAGATTTTGATCCATTTGGTTTGGAATTGGTTAAATTTCAAATTTCAAGTATTTCTCTACCTAAAGAAGTGGAAGAATTTTATGATAAAATGACCAATATGAATATGGTCGATGATATGAATAAATTTCAACAATTTCAACAGGCGAATGCTATTGAAAAAGCCGCTGAAAATGAAGGTGGTGCTGGAGAAGGTATTGGTATGGGAATGGGTTTCGGTATGGCAAATATGATGATGAATCAAAATC
This sequence comes from uncultured Saprospiraceae bacterium, assembly GCA_964579315.1. GTDB lineage: Bacteria > Bacteroidota > Bacteroidia > Chitinophagales > Saprospiraceae > CAMZLN01. Next base: position 1,096 of record CAZOHX010000495.1, on the reverse strand, counting down.
AGAATCAAAAGCAAAATAATACATCTAATTCTAAAGCTCAAACTCGTGAAGAAATTTTAGCAACTTTAAAGGAATTGGGTGCTCTTAAAGAAGCAGGAATTTTGACTCAAAAGGAATTTGATTTGAAAAAAACGGATTTATTGAGTCGTTTATAAACTTTTTTTCTCAAAACCAAAGAAAATTTATTATTGTGGAAGAAATAAACGAAGTGATTAACAATCCTTTGGCATTGCCGTGCCCATCCTGTGGGAGTCAACTGCATTATGAAGCAGATCATCAAAAATTGAGTTGTGATTACTGTGGCTACAAAGAAGATATTAATCATTGTAATGATGAAGTAATTGAACAAAATTTGAGCGAAGCCGTAGCTTTATCCCAAGATTTCAAGCCTAGTGATGTAGGAAAAAAAATGCTGAATTGTGATAATTGCGGGGCACATTCGTTGATTGAAAGTGATGATGTCAAGGCTACTTGTAGCTTTTGTGGCTCTGATAAAGTAAATACGGATGCCTATCAGGAAAAATATATCCAACCTATTGGCATCGTTCCATTTTATATTTCACGAGTGGCTGCTACAAAATTGTTTGATAAATGGATAAAACAAGGTTGGTTTCATCCTAGCAAATTGAAAACATTGGCAAGTATCGGTGCTTTAAAAGGTATTTATTTACCATTTTGGACTTTTGATGCAAAAACATCATCTCAATGGAGTGGGGAAGCAGGTCACCATTATAATGAGACTGTTCGTGTCAATGTGAATGGTCAAATGAGAACACAAACCGTACAAAAAGTAAGATGGACTCACCGTTCAGGTCAATTGGATCACTTTTTTGATGATGTGCTTGTGGAAGCATCTGGTGGACTTGAACAAAAACATTTAGACAGAATTTTGCCTTTTAGATTAGAAGAAGTGGTCAATTTTGATCCTCGACTCGTTTTTGGTTGGGAAGCTGAAGTGTATAACCTAGAAGTCCAAGACGGCTATAAAGTCGCAGACTCCATCATGGATCATAGACTGCGAAATATGTGTTCTGCCCAACTTGGTGGAGATGTTCAACGAAATCTATATGTAACCAGTGAAAAATGGGGACAAACT
>CAZOHX010000494.1:0-2963 GCA_964579315.1 uncultured Saprospiraceae bacterium | reverse complement strand
TGGCAATTGCTGATGGTCTAGCAGGATTTGGCGAAGTACTCAAACATGCTCCCGAGGGGGGCTTCAAAGCCAGTGTAGTCAGAGCATATCAAGATGGAGATTACGTATTTCTTCATACGATTTATGATTTTTTCGGTCCCAAAATTGGTTTCGATGTATTTCGCTTTGAAAATGGATTAATTGTAGAGCATTGGGATAATTTATTGGATGTTGCACCCCCAAATCCTAGTGGACATACTCAAACAGATGGTCCCACGGAATCAACAGATTTAGCTAAAACAGAAACGAATAAAGCTCTTGTAAAAGATTTCATTTCTACCATATTAATGAAAGGAGAAATGGCTAAAATTGGAAATTTTATTGCTCCTGGACCCGAAAATTACATCCAACATAATCCCGTAATCGCAGATGGACTATCAGGTCTTGGCGAAGCATTAGAAGGCATGGCAAAATTAGGTATTTCTATGGTTTATACCACTACTCATAAAGTACTTGGTGAAGGAAATTTTGTACTCGCCATTAGCGAAGGTACATTTGCAGAGAAGGCAACATCATTCTATGATTTATTTAGAGTTGAGCATGGAAAAATAGTTGAACACTGGGATGTCATGGAAACTATTCTTCCTGAAACGGATTGGAAAAATTCCAATGGGAAATTTAATTTTCCTGATTAGTGGCTGGGGTAAAAATACTGAGCGTAGAGGTTGCATCTTTTTGGTGTGACCTTTTTTTTTTGAATGAATTGGTGTGTTTGAATATTTTGATTAAAAGTCATATATTTGAACCTTTAAATCCGTATTATACTTAAAGAATTGTAGAAGTAGATGTGTTTGTGTTTTTCTGCCGATGCAGGGACTGGAAACGTCAAATTATACTTGGAGAAGAATACGGTAAAATAGGAAAAAGGTGGAGTGCGAATATTTACCAAGACTAAATACACTGGTAGGTGGATATATTAATTGAGTGTGTGAGATCTAGTCGGAGATGTTTATTTTGAAATATTCGATTACAAGACTAAACGAAATAGTGGCATCGCCACGACCCTATCCCTAGCCCAAAGGGCGACGGGAGAAAATAGCAGCGTAGCTGCGGCACTATCCAATCCTGCCTACCAAATGGTATGGATTCCTACATTTTGTAAAAAAAAGAACTCATTTGTTGAAACCCCAAAAAGTAAAAAAGACCATTCATCAGCTGGTAAATCTAAAAAATAACACTCATCCGACTAAATTCTCATTGTTTTTTCATAAATTACTGCCGAAAATAAATTTAAAAAGAAGTAGCGTTTCCACTTTAAGCTGAATAGCTATATTGTTGAGCGGCTTGTTCAACTTAAATGTCTAAACTTTTTGGTTGGTTTTGGGTGTAGTAGCTTTAGATATTCCATTTTGTTGTAAACCCATAAAAAAAAGTGGTGTGAAAATTGTGTAATTAACAATGAAAATTGCAATATGAAATTTAAAAAAATATTTTTATTTGCATTTATATGGTTTCTAGTTTTTGCAGGTGGTGAATTTATAATTAAATTGATTTTTAATGACGAAACTCCAGCGTGGAAAATCATTTCCATTGGTTTTATTTCATCAATTGGAGCATTACTCCCATATTTAAAAAAAGGACGGAAATTTGATTTTAATGATATTACTAAATATCAAAAGAAAGAAATTACATTAAACAAAAAAATAGAAGATACGTTTCTTGAAAAGTTAATGGAATTGTTAATTATTAATGAATTTAAAATAATAAATAATGGAAAATCAGAAATTATTTTTAAATCCAAAATTTCACTTCACAATTTTGGTGAATATTTCAAGATAAGTATTGCTGAAAATCGACTTATAATAACTTCTAAACCAAAGTTTAAATTAGGACTTCTTGATGATAATGGAAACGCAAGAAAAAATATCAAAAAAATCGAGCAATTAGTTTACGAAATAATAGATATAGAAAAAAAAGCTATTGACTAGATTCATCTTACATCTAAACAATATTAAAACACATGAAAAAGAAGATTTTTTTTTACTGCTTATTCTTAATGCTACACATCAACCTTTTTGCACAAAAACCAGTGCTTGAAATAGTTGAATCTGATGATGTTATAGGCACCAATCTGACGAATAAAGAAAAAATTAAAGCACATACATATACTTTTCCATTATTTATATATCGAGTCAATATCTCTGAAGATTCTGAATATATGACTACGTTAATTCGGAAAACTAATAGAAAGAAAACTTCTTTCTTTAAAAAGGGCTACATTTTTCAATACGATTTAGCTCATCACAAAATGAAATGGGTTAAAGATGTAAATTACAATCATGTTTTTTATGATTTTGTTGGTGGAAATATTTTTCAATACACAGGGAATAATAAACTCAGTCTAATTGATTTTGAAAAAGGATTTAATCGGATGGCTTTGAAATCAAGAGTAGATTTTGTCGATACAAAAGGCAATATTGGCATCGGATATGGCATTGCTAAAAAAAAGTCAGAAATCCTATTTGGAATTGATTTGTCTGATGGCAAGGAAATTTGGCAAAGAGAAATATCACGAAAATATGGGTGGAGTGATCTGTTTATTACTAAAGATTCGGCTCTAATAATTGTTGCATCGGGTTTGCATAAAATTAATCTTCAAACAGGGAAGGGATGGGATTATGACTGCACTACATCCAAAGGGAATTACAAAAACATGGTGGCGGTTAATGCAATGGGACTAGCGGTTGGATTATTGACAGGTTCTTTCTTTTTTGCAACAGCTCCAGATATAGTTACTAATATAAATTCCAATGTAGTGAGTGATAGTTCCTACTATTATTATGCTTCCAAAGAGTTTGTTTCTAAGGTTGACAAAATAAACGGGAATAGTGAATTGAAATTTCCCCTTCCTGAAAAGATGACCAGTAACTCTCAATTGATTTTATTGGATAGTACTTTAATTCTCATCAATAAAGGGATTGCGG
>CAZOHX010000493.1:0-2964 GCA_964579315.1 uncultured Saprospiraceae bacterium | reverse complement strand
CTTGTCTGTATTGTAAGCAAAAAATTAAGAATCAGTGTAAATCCTATTGCCATAACGAGAAATCCGTGCTCATCCATGGCATCCGTCAAATCTGTGTTCCATCCTATTTCTACCCAGTACACATCGGGTAAAATCCTAAAAATGACCGAACCATTGCCAATAAGTAGATTAACGGATAATGATAAGCGGAAGCCTTCCCGACATGCAGGATGGCTTCCGTTTTGTCTATTGTTAGGTGTGGTTCATCACTTTCTATCCATTTTCCAAGTGAGTTTATAAACATCAACAACTCCATTTTTAGGGACAACTTCAAATTTCCAAATTTGACGATTCTTTTCGTTTTTGATAATGTTGTAAAACTGAACACTACCAAGAATTAGTGGTCCTGATGGGGCTCCAGTAATTACGACCTTCTCTGGATTATATTGGTATAGCCATTCAATATCAACATCAGTACCAATAAAAACTTCTTTAGTTCCCGTTCCATCTTGATAGAATGATATTGACAAAGTGTTGCTACTTTCTGCATATAGTGTGTCTGCCCTAATCTCCTGTGTGACTTGGGTAATCTCCCAATCACCTACAATGTTATTCCGTTTAACGTCAAAATCTATGGCGCCATCATCTTTGCGACAAGAAAGAAGCGCAAATATAATACTTGCTAAAATTAGTCTTTTCATATTACTGGTTTTAAGTTTTAGAAAATAGGAGTGATTTCTCACTCCTTATGTTAAATTCTTACTCAATAAAAATTCGTTTTACTGTCAAATCCCCCCTACTGTCAGATAAATGGATGAAATACACCCCAGCTGATAGATTTGATAAATCCAAATCAATATGAGTAAGCGTCTTAGATAATTTGGACGAATAAACCACTCTACCGATTACATCGAATACATTAATTGTCAATTCATTAATGCTTCTGTTGAATTTTAGACTGATATTCCCATTTGATGGATTTGGGTGAACGTCAACCATCATTTTATTTTCCTCGTTATACTTAGCGTTTAGTTTTTCGGTACTATGAAGTTTTATATCAATACTTCTGTTCTTAAACTCCTCACTATTTATTGTGGCGAGTAAACTTTCTGTTGTGTATGTATAAGTTGGAACTCCTAATTCTTTAGCAAGGTTAATATCTTCTTGCGGTTTGCCAAAGCCACAGTAATAGTTTACACAGCCTCCAGTGACCCAAGTGTTTCCGCAATATACATCAGCCCAGCACTCATTTTCAGTACATCTATTATCAGGTTGATAAACCACTGAAGAGCAATAAGTTGGCGCCCCTCCATCGACTAGGCCAATGCCAGGGATGTTACAGAAATAATCTACACACCCAATATTTTCTGGGCAACCCGGTGTGCTAACAGCAAATGGTCCATATTCTATCGATCCACTCTCTAGTAAAACTTGTTGGCCATCCTGGCACACTCCGTATAAATTACAATTGGCTACGTATGCATCGTACCATCCTAAATCTGTGACAATTGTTTCTCCTGTTGCCGGGCAATAGCTGTAAAGAATATTACAATCAAGTGTCTGTTCATAGTTGAAATATTCTATGTAATCGGCTCCATTGCAATGTACCGTTCTCTTACAAGGACTAGTGGATGTTGTTATAGTCCCTGTTTTTGAACCAACGGTGAAACAGGCTTCTTCAGTATCACAACCACTTTGATCTTTTACTACTACACAATATTCACCCGCAGGAAGATTATTGATTGAAGCACCTAGCATTCCATTGTCCCAAGTAGCGGTATATGGAGGGTTGCCGCCACTGATGGCAAGTGTAATAATTCCTGCTGCAACTCCATCACATGTTTCTTCAATGGAAGCGGAAACATCAATTGGATTGGCTTCGCAATCGATTATTTCAAAGCATTTTTTATCTTCGGAGCATCCATCAAATACTCGAACACAATAAATACCTGGCGTTAATCCTCCTATCAGGTTCATCGATGTAGATGTAAAGCCATTTGGTCCTGCCCACTGATAGTGAATCTGGCTTGCTCCCCCTGTCACATTTAAAACAATTGAACCATTTTTTGAGTTTGCGCTACCTGTAACAGCAATTGGCTCAACAAAATCATCAATTGTACCACAGCATTCAATCTTAAATGAAGCTGATGTAGTACAGTTTCCAATGGAAACATTTACAGTATAAATTCCAGGACATAAATCTGTAACGGTATTGCTGAAAAGTTGACTAGGGTTGGGGATGTTTTGCCATTCTATTGTTGCACCTGGAGCTGCACTTATCGTCAGTGCTCCAGAGCAGCTCCCTTTACCTTTGCACAAAGGAATGTTCTGTTTGTCAGTTAGTTGAATCTTAGGATTGGAATCTTCATTTCCAACTTCCCAACAGTTTTCATATTCACATCCATCAATATCAGTCGCAACTAAACAGTATGAGCCAGGTTTAAGGTCAAACCTGTCAAGTGAATTGTCATCCGAAGCTTTTAGATCTTTCCATCTGTAAGTAAAAGGACTATGTCCAAGCCCTTCACAATCTATAGATGCATATATTTTGCCTCCTACACCACATTTTGCAGCAACTACTTCTGCGTCAACTCTACAATCTTCGCTACAGACACATTGTATTCTGAACGATTTACTCACAGTCCCACATAAGGCGTCAGTTACATGGACTGTATATTTTCCAGAGAGAACATTCTTTAAATCTTCACCATCATCATTACCTTGAATGCCATGATTCTCTTGAACAGTCCACGTGACCAGGTTGAATGGAGGAAAAAATATAGTCCTTGTCCAAATTACATCATAAGGAGGAAATCCTCCATTTATATGTAAATCAATTTTGCCATTCTGACAATGTTGATTGAATGTCGGATGCAGAATATCCGCTGTCAATACATCCTGTGCACTGATAGTCATGTGCAACAATAGCAGCATCATAAAACTTGTTATGTATTTGATTTTATTTTTCATTGTTAATGTTTTTTG
>CAZOHX010000492.1:0-2971 GCA_964579315.1 uncultured Saprospiraceae bacterium | reverse complement strand
TTAGAACAGCACTCTATCGTAAGATGGATGGGGTTGAATACCAAAGGGAGCGTATCCAAACTCCTGATAATGATTTTTTGGATTTAGATTGGTCGTGGGTTGAGGGTAGCAAAAGGGTAGTGATTGTTCTGCATGGTATGGAAGGTGATGCAGGACGGCATTATGTTAAGGGCATGATAAAAAAGGCTAATTTAATGGGTTCAACAGGTTTGGGTTTTAATTTTAGAGGCTGTAGTGGTGAACCCAATTTACAATTAAGGTCTTATCATTCTGGAGAAACATCTGATTTACATTTTGTAATTGATTACATTATTAAAAAATATGGTTTTCAGAAAATTGGATTGATTGGTTTTAGTTTAGGAGGGAATGTCGTCTTGAAATATGTTGGTGAAAGAAATCTGCATTTTCCACAATTATTTATAGCGGCAGCTATTTCTGCTCCTTGTGATTTATATTCTACAAGTGTACAACTTAATAAATGGTATAATAAGATTTATTTAAGGGATTTTTTATCGACTTTGAAAGCAAAAGCAGCTAAAAAGGAAAGTCAATTTCCAAAAGATTTAGATTATAATGCTATTGATCAATCCTATGATTTTTTTACTTATGATGAGGCTTATACTGCACCTGCTCATGGATTTCCGTCTGCAAAAGCTTATTGGGAAGATAGTAGTAGCTTGCAATACTTACCTAATATTAAATTACCCACTTTACTGTTGAGTGCTACGGATGATACTTTTCTTGATACAGAAAGTTATCCTTACGATATTGCAAAAAATAATGATTCTTTCTTTTTGAAAACAACAAAAAGTGGTGGTCATTTAGGGTTTTTACAAAAAAATGATGCTGAATTGTATTCTGAGAAAATTGTTTTTGATTTTTTTGAGGAATTTGGATTTTGATTTTATCTCATTCTACTAAAAAAGAAATGTCAACATCCATTTTCTCCAAAAACATTTGAAGTGCACGTTTTTTTGGGGCTGTCAATTCGTAACTAATATATTTTGTGAAATATTCATTCAAATTGAAGCGACTAGAGGGCAATAGTTGTATCAACGATGGGATATATTCTAATCCTGTTTTCAATGCTTTATTAAATTGTTCAATAAATTCAGGTGATTGCTCCTTAGTACTTATCCACGCCGCAAAAACAAAGGGTAATCCTGTATGTTTTTTCCAATATAGTCCTAAATCATAAAAATATGGCGTTTTATGGAGTAAATCAATGGCTCTATCTCCAATCACAACTGCCGCTGTAGTTCCTCCAATCTTATCAATAAATCCCTCCGTTGCTGTCAACAATTTTGGAGAAACTTGCCAATATTCTTTTAAGAGTATTTGAGCCAATTGTACAGAGGTCCGCGAATGAAAATCTAAATATAAATGAGTGATTTCTTCCATTGGAACATGAGAAAAAATACCAACGGTTTTAACTTCTCCATCACACCCTATACAATAATCTGAAATGATGTGAACATTTTCTAACTCTGGAATTACGGCTACGGGAACTAATCCAATTTCTGCATCTCCATTTTTCAACTTTTGAGCACAAATAGAAGGAATGTCTAAACTTATTTCTACTAAATTATCCATTTTATTTTGGAAAAGTCCGTATAAAAATGGCTTTGTATTTAAGTAGCTTACTGCTGTAACCTTTATTTTCTCTTTCATGTTTGAATTTTAACGCTGTTACCTACAAAAGTAGTAAAAACAAATGGTGCAATCCAAAATTCATCTATTAAATCGTGTTTTCTGTCTAAAATTTGTCGATACATGTACCATTTTTTATCACTTTGAGTTTTTAATGGGTAAGTTTGATTGGTTTATATAATTTATCATACTAAACAGCACAACAAATGGACAAATAAAACTATATTTGTGTCAATTTTTTAAATTAAAAACATAAAATGGGTATTCTAATATTTTCAGCTATTTCATATATTCTTTTGAGTATAAGCTTGTTCTTTTTATTTCCTAAAGCAGGTGAAGAAGGATGGAAAGGTCTTGTACCTTTTCTGAATTTCATGACTTGGGAAAAGATTATTGGAAATAAACCGACCAAAGCATTTTGGCTATTGTTTCCAATTGTAAATATTTTTCATTTTGCGGGTATGTGTGTAGATATGGTGAGATCTTTTGGAAAACATAGTTTTTTAGAAGCAGCATTTGCCGTTATTTATTCACCTGCTTCCTTTTTTAGATTGGCATTTGGAAAAGATGAAAAATACCAAGGTCCGATTTTACAAAAAGAATTGGAATATAAAAATGCCATTGCTGAAGCAGAAGCAAGTGGTAATGACTATGAGGTAAAAAAACTCAAGGCAAACAATCCTTTCCATAAATCTCAACCTAGAGAATGGGCAGAAGCCATTATATTTGCTGTTTTTGCGGCCGCTTTCATTAGAATGTTTTTGATTGAGGCCTATATGATCCCTACATCGTCTATGGAAGGTTCTTTATTGGTAGGTGATTATTTGTTTGTGAGTAAGGCTCATTATGGGATACGTACTCCTCAAACTGTCGCTATGTTTCCATTATTACACAATCGAATGCCTTTTATAAATACAGAATCTTATTTAGAATCTCCTAGTTTACCTTATTTTAGATTCCCTGCGATTGAAAAAATTGATAATAATGACCCCGTAGTGTTCAATTATCCTGAAGGAGATAGTGTTTATATTTTTCCAGAGCGAACTTATAGTGTATATGATTATAAACGAAATTCGGTTCCTGCAAATAGGGCTTTTCAAATTAAATCTGGGAAAGCTCCTTTAGTTACAAGACATATTGATAAGATGGATCATTATATAAAAAGATGTATCGGAATCGCAGGTGATTCGCTTCAAATCATTGATAGACAAGTGTATATTAATGGAAAACCTGCTAAAAATCCACCTAAAATTCAATTTCGTTATATCGTTGATACAGGTGGGGCGGATTTGAGTAAGCGTAAACTTTTGAGATACTATAT
>CAZOHX010000491.1:0-2979 GCA_964579315.1 uncultured Saprospiraceae bacterium | reverse complement strand
AGGTTTTGAATTGATTTCATTTTCACTCCTGCGAAGGAATATATTTTCATACTTAAAATAGAAGATTTACCATCAAAATAAAAACTATCACGGACAGGATTGGGATAAATGGCTACCGTTTGTAAATCTGGATCATCTGTAGGTGTAATACCATGAGCCAAGATCCCAAACCAAGGTGTTTTTGAAATGCCTTGATCTATAGATATCTGAAAAACGCCATTGGTGGGATAAATATCCGTTCCAGAAGATGAAATTCCCATATTATCCAATGGATACACAGTGATATAATCTGCATCGCTTGTAATCGAAACCGTAAAGCTATTAGCTTCCATCATAGTTGGGCTTTCGCCCCAATCTCCATGTACCGTAGATGTTCCATCCCAAATCATATTGGTATTTTGAATCCTAGAACTGATGGCCAAAATAGATTTTTGGCTTTCCTGTAAAGGTTGGTGACTTAATGATAACCAAGTTACTAATCCAAAATTATTCGCTCCATCTATGACAAGTTTTCCGTTGCCGACATTTGCATTTTGTAAATCCCCACCAAATGCTTCAAATTGATCAGTTTGGATATGAATCAACTTCTTATTGGGTTCAAAATTCATCTCTTGAGTAGCTGTTTCAAAAGGAGATGAAGCATTTTGACTAGGAAAATCAACTTGATTATGATTAAAACCAGTTGTTTTGATAGCATGAGTCAAGGAGAGATTATTGTCATAAGGATAATATTTTCCCCAACGATAAGTATTATCCACAAGACTCAATTTATTTAACCAATCTTTTGAATAATCAATCAAAATCGGATTGGGATCTTCCTTTATTAGGTTATTTCTAAATGCATAAGCATATAGAGGAAACTGTGCCATTATAGCATTATTTCGATGCAATTCAAAAAACCCACTCACCATATCTTCGCTCCAATCATCTGCGACTCCCCCATTATATTCAAAAAACATAATGCCATCAGCCCCATGAAAAGCACTATATCCAGCAATAATAGGCAACATTTCTATTTGATAAGCATTTGGAAAAGCATGATTATATTCACTGACTGTGTAGGGCTTGTTTTGCATTTGATATCCACCAAAAACATAAGGAATTGTGCCTAAATGGGCGTTACCCAACATAGGTTCATTGTCAATAAACCAATCCGTCCAAGACCAAGATTCATTTGGAAATTGTGGATGATGCCAATAAGCATGATCATCTACATAATCACAATTTTCCATAGTATAATTTTCATAAATTCCGCCCAAAGCATTTGATCCAGTAATAGCAGATTTAACTTGCAAATCATTTTTCAAAAAACCAACCATATCATCGTAATACTCCTTTTGTAAATCCATATAAAAAATGGTATTATCCACTATTCGTTGCTCGCTATACGCAAATCGCTCGTCATATTTGATTCTCCTTATGTTTAGATTTGCTAAATTTTCACCATCATCCAATCCATTGGGCAAAGATTGTTTGAAACTAAAATCATCAAAATAGAAATGCCCCAATTGATTTCCAAAAGAAAAAGTCATTCGTACATCTCCTACAACAGTTTCGGAAGCAACAAAAGTAAATTTGTAATTTTTCCAATCTGAAGTCAAGTCAAAATCAGTACCTGCGTACCAAGTAAAAGGATTTACATTTTGCATGATGCCCAAGGAGATCTGACTAGGATTTTCGGCACGAGCAACGAAAGAAATGGTATAAGTACTATCTTTTTGCATACTCATTCCATATTGTTGAAATTGCAGATGCCAATCTTTGGATGATAATTGAGTCACATGCACATCCGCACAATATAAACCACTATTGGATGCAGTTGACAATGTAAGGCTACCTTGAGCAGATTCATGTAATTCTAAGAGCCAATTTTGATTAATATCATTGAGTTCAAAATCTTTATCTTGCAGGAGTTCTGGAGAATTTAATTGAGCAGGATCACCCCATGCAGACAACAAATTCTCTTGAGTTTGATATTTATTTAGTAAAAATTGATTCCAACGATGGTCTAAATCACTTGCATACTTCGTAGGAATAATCCCCCCTTCCTCAAACCGAAATAGATTATCATTTGTCCAAGCACCATAAAGCGTATTTTCATTATCAATTTCTACTAAAGCGACCGCAGGATCACTCGCCAAACTCATTCCTGTATATGGATTGGTAGTAGTCAACAATTGAGTAGCATATTCCTTTTGCAATTCAATCATTTTTGGGTCAAATAAGGTAATTCCCTTTCCAAAATCTACTAAAGAATCAGCATCCACCACACCGTCTTGTTCTGTAAAATTCCTTGAAACATTCAAATTGATATTGGAATAAATATTATTTTTCTTTAATTCATTGATAAAAAAGAAAAGCCTATCGAGTACATCTGCATCTAAAACACGTGTTGTACCATTGGATTCATCAAAAATATTTTCCGTCCAGCCATTATCCATATGATGAAAACGCACCAAATTGATACCCATTTTTCGCATACGACTTGCAATACTAGGTGCCATACTTTTTGGAGGAAAACAGGCGCCTGTGGTTATGTTCACGCCCCAAAATTTTATAGGATTATCGTCCAACATAAATTGATCGCCCATAGCAACTACCCTATTTTCAATTGGTGTTGGAGCAAAATCAGGTAAATACTCTTGTATAGAGCCATCATTCCAAGGCAGATTAAAGGAATAAGAATTGGTGAAATTTTGGGCATAAGTAGTTTTTGCTACTACAATTAGAAATATAATTTGCAATAATCGTTTCATAAGTAGGCTTTTGATAACTAATTGATTTATCTACATTTTACTGCAATATAATAAAAAGTGCTTGAAGAACTGACATTCTTCAAGCACTTTTAAAAATTTATGATTCATTCTATTATTGAGAAAGGGAAACGACGAAATGAAAATTTTCTCTAAACAATTTAGTAGCGATTGCCAATAAAATGATTCCAAAAATCTTTCGCAAAACATTTGCACCATTTGTACC
>CAZOHX010000490.1:0-2984 GCA_964579315.1 uncultured Saprospiraceae bacterium | reverse complement strand
GCTGATGCTGAACCAGATGTGGATAGAAGCGTGGAAGATGAATTATTGGACATCTTTGCTCCTTTTTCATCTGAAACTACTTTGCCACAGTCAAATCAAGTAAGTGATAAAAGAATGATTGATGCCATTTCGGATGGATTAAAACTTGCTATGCAAAAGTATGATGATTTAGTTTTGATGGGGCAGGATATTTCTGAATATGGAGGTGTTTTTAAAATTACCGATGGCTTTTATAAGGAATTTGGTAAAGAAAGAGTACGAAATACACCAATTTGTGAAAGTGCTATTTTAGGGATAGGATTAGGGCTAAGTATTGCTGGTGATAAGGCTATGGTCGAAATGCAGTTTGCTGATTTTGTTTCTGTTGGGTTAAATCAAATTGTAAATAATTTGGCAAAATCACACTATCGTTGGGGGCAAAATGCTGACGTCGTGGTACGTATGCCTACGGGTGGAGGTGTTGGAGCTGGCCCCTTTCATTCACAAAGTAATGAAACGTGGTTTACACATACACCAGGGCTGATTGTACTTTACCCATCGAATCCTTACGATGCTAAGGGTATGCTATTATCGGCTTTTGAAAATCCAAATCCTGTAATGTTTTTTGAGCATAAAGCACTATATCGAAGTATTAGTCAAGAAATTCCTGATGCATATTATACAGTTCCTATTGGAAAAGGGCATTTTGAACGAGAGGGAAGCGATTTATCTATCATCACCTATGGGATGGGTGTACATTGGGCAAAAAAAATGGTAGATGAGTTAGCAATAGATGCAGATATTTTGGATTTACGGTCATTAGTTCCTTTGGATTATGATATGATTCGTCAAACGGTTACAAAAACTAATAAGGTATTAATTCTTCATGAAGATACGCTCTTTGGTGGTATTGGGGGAGAGCTTTCTGCCTATATTTCTGAAAATCTTTTTGACCAATTGGATGCTCCTGTGATGCGAGTGGCTAGTTTGGATACGCCATTTCCCTTTGCTAAAAATCTGGAAGCAAATTTCTTACCCGTAACCAGATTGAAGAAAAAATTAATTGATTTACTAGAATACTAATCCATGAAATTAAATAAACTAACACCAGAAGAAGAAGCAATCATTAAGCATAAAGGTACAGAAGCCCCTTTTTCAGGTGCATATAATAATCATAAATTGCCAGGAATATATATCTGTCGGCAATGCGAAACGCCTTTGTATAAATCAGAAGATAAATTCTCTTCAGGATGCGGATGGCCAAGTTTCGATGATGAAATAGAAGGTGCTGTCAAAAAAGTGCCCGATATTGATGGAAGACGAACGGAGATTATTTGTAATAAATGCGGCGGTCACCTTGGTCATGTATTTGTGGGTGAAAATTTTACAGAAAAGAATACTCGTCACTGTGTGAATTCCATTTCGTTGAAATTTATTCCTTCAGAATAGAAAGATAGACAATTTACCAGTTAATTTTCACCAGTTTCAGGATTTTTCTATCTAAACTTGGAATAATGATTTCAGAACTACCTGTTTGTAATGATTCTGTAATTAAAAGTCTTAGTTTGTGATATTTTGTATTTAATAGGCTATTTCTATTGGCTTCTCCTACAATGTCGATATTGTAATCACTCACTGTGGTTTCTGTTTTGATATCATCATTGAAAATAATTCTGAGCTCTGAAGGTGTTTTGGCAAGGAAAAAAGAAGAATAAACTCCATTGTCATTATAAGAATACTGTTTTTTGTGAATGATTTTATTCCAATGGACTTCCCCATTTGGGTGAAAAGATGTCAAAAACATATCCAAATAAGCATAATCATTACTTTTTAAAGTAAAATCTGTTTGTTCATTGACATGGCCATTATAATGGCTGTGGTTCAATACTCTTTCACAAATCATGATAAGCCCACCATCTTTTCTCAATACCAATTCTTTGACATAGGAATCATAAATTCTTAGTCTTATAAATCGTTTTTTATCCATGTATTCTTTAATAAATCCAAGGGCAAATTCTTTGAAGATTACTTCTCCTGAAGACGCTCCAATTTTCATATAAAAGGTACCATTTGCGTAGGACTGATTTTTATCCGAGTATAATCCCGCTCCAACTAGTTGATGATTTATATTGTCATATTTAAAATTTACATCATACGTTTGTTTGCCATTCATGGATACAGCAAATGGCTTGGGAGCTTGGTTGCTGACAATTGTATAGATTTTATATTGATGGTCTTTTCTCCTTGATTTACGGTTATTTTCACTTTGGATAAAATAGACTGTTCCATCATTTGTTACTTCAAAGAAATAGGGATTGTTTCCAAATTTAGTTCTAATTCCTGCCAATTCATTAATCCAAGAAATTTTAAAATGCTTCAAATCTAAAAGAAATCCTCTTATTTCCAAAGAGCCTCCCAATTCTACATAAAAGAAGGCGTAGGATTTATCTTCAGATAAAATATATTCTGTTTGTCTTAAATAATTTGTGCCTCCTTTTATATAAATAGAAAGAGAATCTACAATTTTGGCATTTGAGTTGAATTGAAAAATCCTGAGATTGGTTTTTTTCTTTATTTTTTCTTTTGAAATAGTATAAAACTTATTTTTACCCCCAAAAGCAGAAATTATTTTGGAACGCCGTTTTCCTACTTTTATAGGTTTTTCCCATAAAAAATGCATGTTTTCATCAATGGCTTGAATGGCATAATCTGGATATTGATCTCGATAAAAGAGCAGCTTATTTTTATATTTACCAAGTAGCAAAATCTCATTGTCTTGCCTCATGTCAATCTCATCAGAAACTTTTATTTCTTGAGCGTAAATTGCAGTAGAACCAAAAATTAAAAACAGGATAAAAAGACCAAATCTCATCAGTTTATTATTTATATTATGGGTATGGATAATATAATAACGTTTGTTTTTGGATTTAGGTACATGTATCCAAAAATCCTTACTCCTCGGTCTTCATTTTTTCCATATTTTCCATAATCTGCAGCGCTTCTAT
>CAZOHX010000489.1:0-2989 GCA_964579315.1 uncultured Saprospiraceae bacterium | reverse complement strand
AAGAAACCGTTCTTGACATCGATTGCTAGGCAATACCAAGATTGTTCAAAAATCAATCTGACAATACTATTGACGACAATATTTATGTTAAAAATTCAATCAAAATTGAAATATTACTCGTAACATTACACGATGAAGTTTTTGATTGTTATATTTCTATTTTTGGTCATTCCATTCCATGCTATTGGACAAAATCAATGGGATGGAGTTGTGATAGACAAACAAACCAATACACCTATTTCAGATGTTTATATCTATAATCAATCGCAATCTGTATCGACCTATTCCAATAAAAATGGAGCATTTTCTATTCTTTTAGAGCAGGTAGCTGATACCATCTATTTTCACCAAATTGGTTATGAAGATTTTAAAATAATTGGCTCAAATAAACTTTTAAAAATATACCTAAAACCCATATTTTTAGATGAGATTACCGTTTCTGGGGTGGCATCTTTACAAAATGATGAAGGAAATATTACCATCAATAAAACCATTATAAGTGCTTTACCGACCATTGGTGGAGAAGTAGATTTTATATCATCATTGGTCATATTTCCAAGTGTTTCCAAAGGGGAAGAAATCTCCAAAGGCATCTCTGTTCGGGGGGGAAGCATCGATCAAAACACCATGCACATCAATGGAATTCAAACCACCAATACAGGACATTTATTCAATCTTTTTTCGTCTGTTCCTTCCGTTGCGATTGAAGAATTAAAATTATATTCTGGAGGAATCCCTGCCAATTTTGGAAATGCCATATCGTCTGCTCTTGGAGTGACCTTGTTGAAACCCAAAAAGACAATATTTAAGGTAGATATTGGTGCATCAAATTCAAAAATATCCTATCAAGCTCCTTTTGGGAAAAACAGAAAATCATCCATTTTGCTTTCTGGACGTACCAGTTATTTGGATTTATTAAGAATCACAGCCAGAGATAAAACGCTGAATAACTATCAAGTTCGCGGCGATGATCCAAATTTTGGCGGATACTATTTTGGATACAGTTTTTATGATTATTTAGGTGCTTTAACTCTTTATTTAGGAAAAGGAATTGACTTTAATCTATTTGGATTGTACAGCTATGATAAAAATACTTACATTTTTAATCAAAATTATTTAACCCATCTAAAACATGATTTATACAATTTAACAACAGGAGCTATTTTAACTAAAACTTGGTCCAAAAACAGAAAATTATCAGCCCGATTAGGTTTTAATAATAATGCCATTCATAGATTTGAAAAAACATTGGAATTTGAGCATAAGCAATGGATTTCAGATAAAATAATCAACCACGAATATGGAATTCAAAATTGGACAGCTCGATTAGATTATACTTTTCCAATACTTCAACAACATTTCTCAACTGGTATCTTTGCTTATCAAAAGAAATATAATCCAGGTACATCAAGCCTTTCTCAAACAACATACGACATCTTATTGAAAGAAACCAACCAAGAAACATTAACTAGAAGCAATGATGCTTTTCATATCAATACTGTTGGGTTTTATCTACAATCTAAAATCAAAATCAAAGAAAAATTGAAAATTAATTTTGGATTGAGAAATTCTGCATATTTTTCATATCCAAAGACGTATTATGCGATAGAACCAAGATTATCAACCTTTTACAAAATCAATAAATCATCTCATATTCGTGGATCATTTGACTATTTGACACAATTTGATCATGGGCTTGTCCTTTCAGAAGTGGGATTGGATAATATCATTACACTCCCAAGTTTATCCATCTTTAAGCCAGCCAAAGCAACCAATTACGCCTTGGGTTTTGTGAAAAAATTAATGGATTACAAACTCATTCTTTCTACCGATTTTTTTTATAAAAAGCAATGGAATTTGCAGCGATTGGCCCTAGATGGAAAAGACAATATCGTAAGTGATACTTTAACGGAATTGGTAGCAAAAAATGGACATGGGTATGCCTATGGTTTTGAAACCCAAGTGACTTATCAAGGAGACAAAATGGTCTTGAATTTGTCCTATGCATATGGACATTCTATTCGACAATTTGATGATTTCAATAATGGGAAACCTTTTTATTTTGGATATGACAAACCCCATGAATTGAACATCAGTAGTGTCATAGGCTTGGGAAAACGATCTACTTTTTCTCTAAATTTCAACATGACCAACGGTTCAAGATATACCTTGCCATCAGGAAAAGTGGTTAACACCGCAGGACAATCCGTTTTGGTTTATAATGGATTTCAAAATGCGTCGCATCTTCCATTTTATCATAGATTAGATGTTGCCTATCAATATAATTTAAATATCAACGAAAAATGGAAAAGTGTCATCAGTCTAAATATAATCAATGTTTACAATAAAAGAAATATTAATTTTACAGAAATCAAAGATGATGGATTTGATGGATATTGGATTGAAGGAGTTTCTTATGTGCCTATTTTACCTAGTTTGAATGTGAAGTTTAGCTATAAAAAATAAGAATACCCCACACCTTAACCATTTTTAACCCATTTTTTATGATAAAACAATTTGAAAATTTGAAGATTATAATCATTTTTATATTATCATTTGGAATAGTCATTTCCAGTTGTGAAAAACGAATTCCTTTGGATACAGAATTTCCAAATGTAGATAATTTACTTTTTTGTGAATTGATAGGTATTCCAAATGTAGGATTTCAGGGCGTTATTCAACAAGTAAAACCTATTTCAGAAAAGAACAATTTTGATATCACGGCTGTAAAATTGACCATTTACGAAGATGATCATATCGCTTATTCTAAATATCTAACAGACTCAAAAATTGAAATTAAATATGTGGTGAAACAAGGTTATGAATACGCTATTAAAATCGAATACTTAGATCAAATCATTTCAAGTCCCCAAAAAGTAGCTGCCCCTAAAATTGAAATTAATAATTTTAAATATCAAAACAACTACATTGACTCCCTTGAAATTGAAGTAACATCTGTGTCTTATGAATGCGGTGGAAATGCTGCTTC
>CAZOHX010000488.1:0-3013 GCA_964579315.1 uncultured Saprospiraceae bacterium | reverse complement strand
ATTTCATCTAAAATCTCCATAGGGAATTTGTGTGGATAAGCATAATGAAGTCTTATCCATTGAATTCCCTTTATTTTCGACAACTCATTCATCAACGTTGCCAATTTTCTTTCTTTATAAATGTCTAATCCATAATACGTCAACTCTTGGGAAATTAATATCAATTCCCTAACCCCCGTATTCGCCAAATGGGTCGCTTCTTTCACCAAATCTTCTATCGTACGAGAAACATGTTTTCCACGCATCAAAGGAATGGCACAAAACGAGCATGTGCGACTACATCCTTCCGCAATTTTCAAATAAGCAAAATGTTTTGGCGTAGTTGATACTCGCTCTCCAATCAACTCATGTTTATAATCCGCATTGAATTTAGCCAATAATTCGGGCAATTCCAAGACCCCAAACCAATCATCCACTTCGGGAATTTCCTTTCGTAAATCATCTTTATATCTCTGAGAAAGGCATCCCGTTACGAATAATTTCTCTATCCGACCATCATTTTTAGCTTCCGCAAATTGCAAAATGGTTTGAATAGATTCTTCTTTTGCAACATCAATGAAACCACAAGTATTGATGACCACTACATTGGTATCATCCTCATGCACTTCATGTTTGATTTCAATATCATTTCCCATCATCTGTGTCATAATATTTTCAGAATCTACCAAATTTTTTGAGCAACCTAGCGTTATTAAATTAACTTTATCTTTTTTTAATGTCTTTGTCTTCACATTTGTCGTTTTTATACCATTTTTGCAAAGATACGAAAATATAGATGTATTAAATTAAGTAAGACTACTTTCTATGTTTTTCATTGAAAATTGATAACTTTGAACTCATCAATAGTCGAACTAAAATTTCCTAATATGAAAAAATTATTAATAGCTATTATCTATCTAGTTTCAACTTCATGTATGTTTGGACAAATAAATCTTAGTTCCTATTTTTCAAAAATAAATGCCAAAGATTGGCAATCTCAAATTGATTCAAAACTAGGTAATCAAAATAATTTAAATTACCAACAAGCATTTTCTTTTGGAGTAAGCTATTGGTTTAGACTCCCCCAACGAAGAATTGAATTTACTCCTGAAATTAGTTATGCTGATTTTGAAGGGCAATATACTTATCCAAATGATGGGACTTTTGATGTCGATATTCATTTTCATCAATTCAATTTTCATACAAATATCTATTTCTTAGATTTTGAAGGAGATTGTCATTGTCCTACATTTGGGAAACAAGACCCAATTTTGAAAAAAGGATTATTTTTTCAAATAAGTCCTGGTGTTATGTTTTCTTCATATAATGTGAATAATGGTGATATAAGTAAAGCAACGAGTTTCCAAATTGGTGCAGGTCTTGGATTAGACATAGGTCTTTCTGAAAATTTCACAATCACTCCTATTGTACGTTTAAAACAGCATTTCAATGTCAATTGGGTAAATTTAGATCAATATTTGATAGAAGGAAATGGAGATTTTGAAAATCACGATAATTTGTCAAACATTTTGCAGCTTGAGGCTGGACTTCAATTTGGGATACGTTGGAAAAAATACTGATTGTAGTGGAGCAGCTGAGTCATCCCCCAAAATCGTTGGAGTTTAGTTGATTCCTGTGCGGTTTAGTAAAAAGACTACATTGTTTAGCTGTAAAATTTAGTTGTCGGCATACATTAAAATAGAGTGCGTCTCTTGAATTAACTAAAAAGAAATAAAATAGAATGAAGCATCAAAAACATACGGCACTAACTAGACCCTATTTCGGAACCTTTCATAGAAATGAATGGGCAATCATTGGCACGCCTTGTGGTCAAATAAAAACACTTTCCTACCAAATCATTGATAAGATGAAGGAAAAATATGCAATTGCATACGTAGATGCAGACCATGCACATGGAAAACAGCAAAATCTAACCCAAAAAGATGCCTTGGATTATGGAGCAACACTAAATTATACTGACAAAATCAATTTTCATAGATTTGATAGTAAGAAATCATGGAATAAATTTCAATATCGAAATCATTTCAATGATGAAGACATGGTTTTGGTAAATGGAAATCATTTCACAGCAAGACATCAAATCGTTGTCATCGATCCTAAAAAAGAAGTATCTCTTTCCAAAAAAATAGATCGTTTGACGGATGTGACTATGATTTTGACAACGGATGATACTCCTATTTATGAATTTTTAGAAAATCATTTAGATATTCAAAAAATACCTATTTTTAAAATATCAGAAATTGATAAAATAATCGATATTCTCCACCAAAAAATGATTTCAAAAAAACCACCATTGTATGGATTAGTTTTAATTGGTGGAAAAAGTACGCGCATGGGAAAAGACAAATCCCAAATTGACTATCACGGCATGCCACAACGAGAATTTGTCTATCATCAACTAGAAAATGTTTGTGAAAAAGTTTTCATCTCCTGTCGTCCAGATCAAGAAAAAACTATCCATTTACCTACGATTTCCGATACGTTTGTGGGATTAGGTCCGTTTGGTGGCATTTGTTCCGCATTCAGAGCATATCCTGATGCTGCATGGTTGGTGATTGCGACCGATCTACCTTTAGTGAATGAAAAAACTATTCAACAATTAGTTGAAAATAGAAATATTTCAAAATTAGCAACAGCCTTCA
Organism: uncultured Saprospiraceae bacterium; assembly: GCA_964579315.1. Taxonomy (GTDB): domain Bacteria; phylum Bacteroidota; class Bacteroidia; order Chitinophagales; family Saprospiraceae; genus CAMZLN01. The sequence continues at coordinate 371 of CAZOHX010000488.1, read as the reverse complement.
ACAGCCCCAAAAATCAATTTCCAGAACCCTTAATCACTATTTGGGAACCTAGGGCTTATCCCGTTTTGTTACAATTCTTAACCCAAGGATATAGTTGTCCAAGAAAAGTATTGATCAATTCTGATGTACAATTATTGAATGCTGAAAATGCTGAAAATGTACTCAAAAATGTAAATCATCCAGAGGAAATTGATGAGGTTAGAAAATTGATTTAAGTTTGTTTTTAATTGTTAATTATTAATTTTCTTCTAAATATAGATTTTTCTTATTTGAGAATATTCCATTTTGAAAGAAAATCCAAATAACCCTTTTTTTATTTAGGAATTACGAATCATATCAAAATCAAGTCTTTTCTCATTTGAGTAGATATA
>CAZOHX010000487.1:0-3014 GCA_964579315.1 uncultured Saprospiraceae bacterium | reverse complement strand
TTATCCTTATCAGGAGCAACAGACCAATCTAATTATAGAGTTTCTTTGAACTATAGGAATGGAAAAGGTGTAGCTCTTAATTCGGGGTACAATCAACTTAATGGGAGGGTTAATTTTACACAAAAGGCATTAAACGATAAATTGAGATTTGATGCCGTTTTATCATCCACAACACGAAGTGAAGACAATCCTTTATATGAGGCATTTGGTTTTGCTACAGTTTATAACCCAACAGCATCGGTTAGGACAGATGAGGAAGATTGGGCAGAATGGGGCGGATATTTTCAAAGAGATGCTTTTAATTTTTATAATCCAGTAGCTGTTTTAGAACAAAATATTAGAACAGCAAAAAAAATAAATAATCTTTGGCAAGGAAAAGTTAGTTATAAATTAATAGATGGTTTAACTTATAATTTGTCGTATGCCCAAACAACAAGAAACGAATTATACAATGAATATTTTAGTAAGAAAAGCTTTTGGTCTCCCAAAGCATCAGGTAGTCACAAGGGGTTTGCAGGTAAATATACCAATGACTATAAAAAGGATTTATTTGAAACGACTTTAAATTATAGCAAGCAATTCAATAAGTTGACTACGAAATTTTTGGCTGGATATTCCTATCAAGAAGAAGATTATGAAGAGTTTGGAATGAGTGCAGGAGGGTTTTTGACCGATGGTTTTTCCTACCATAATATCAAGGCAGCTACTGATTTTGAAAAAGGTAAAGCTCAAATTAATTCTGCAAAGAATAAAAAGAAATTAATTGCCTTTTTCGGTAGAGCTAATTTTAGTTTTGATGATACTTATTTCTTGACAGCTACTGTGAGAAGAGAAGGATCGACGATGTTTGGAGAGAATAATAAATGGGGGATTTTTCCTGGAGTTTCTGGGGGAATCAATGTGACCAATTTGGTTAAAATACCCATGGTGGATCGCTTAAAATTAAGGGCAGGATACGGTGTGACGGGAAATTTACCCACTGACCCATATTTATCAAAATTGTTATTCAAAAAGCAAGGCTCATATTATAATGCAGGAAAGTTTGAACAAGCATATGGTCCTGACCGAAATGCTAATCCTGATTTGAAATGGGAATCAAAAAAAGATTTGAATATTGGGTTTGATTTGAATATGTTGGATTATAAATTAAATTTTGGATTCGATTATTACAAAGCAAATGTGAGTGATTTGATTTTAGAATTTAATGTAAGAGTACCACCCAATCCTTTTCCAACAAAATATATCAACTTAGGAGAATTACAATCATCTGGAGTAGATTTGGCACTTGGTCTGTCTGCTATTGATTTGAAAGGTGTAAAGTGGTCAAGTGATTTTACCTTTTCTAAGTTTTTTGAATCTAAAATTAATAAGATTACAAGTGATGAAGTTTTGGCTGAGAGTTCAAGATTAATTAGTGATTTAGGAACTCCAAATTTAATAGGCATCAAAGTGATACAATTTGAAGAAGGAAGCCAAGTGGGGCAAATAGTTGGACCTGTTTTCGAAGGAATTGATGATGATGGAAAAATGATATTTAAGGATATTGACGGAGATGGCAAATTCAATGCAAAAAAGGATATTACCGTTTTAGGAAATGGATTACCTGATTATCAATTGGGATTTAATAACTCTTTCCAGTATAAAAACTTTGATTTAGGTTTTTTCTTCCGTGGTGTTTTTGGACATGATTTGGTAAACGTAAATAATGCCAAATTTGGAGCACCAAACGCCATCGCAGTTCAAAGTGGAATGGCTCAAGCATTAGATTATTTAGATGCAAAGGATGGACCTGCTTTTTCAAGTGTACATGTGGAAGATGCATCTTATGTGAAATTGGATAATATTTCTTTGGGATATACTATCAATAATTTGAAAAATTCAAAAAGAAGTTTTAGGATTTTTGTTGCTGGACAAAATTTGATAACTTTTACAAAATATTCAGGAGTTGATCCAGAAGTAAGATATAGTGATGGAGATGGTGGTGCATTAGCCCCAGGAATTGATAGAGAAAATACTTATATTTCCACTAGATCCTTTACGTTTGGTGTTAGTTTAGGACTGTAATTTTGTAAAATCACTTAAAAACATAAACAATTTATAATGAAAAATATAAAACTACTTATTAGTTTATTTGCATTGATTCTATTTGTTCTTCCACATCAGTCATGTACTAATCTGGACGAGGAAATATTTTCTGATTTAGATGGAGCAAAGTTTTTTGATAATCCTGACAATATAAGTGCTGCCGTTGGACTTGCTTACACCAATTTGTATTGGACTGTAGGACATAAATATGGTATTGGAAGAGATTGTGGAACAGATTTATTGGTAGTTCCTCAGCGTGGAGGGGACTGGTTAGATGGTGGAGAATGGCATCGGTATCACAGAAATCAAATCACCCCCAAGGATGCTTATGTTGAGTTTTGGTGGAATTTAATGTTTAAAGGAATAAATACATGTAATCGTTTGATTCTTGGATTTGAAACTTTGGAAGGAGTAGAAGAAAAAGATAATGTGATTGCAGAGCTTAGAGCTTTTAGAGCATTTTATTATTGGAATCTCCTTGATTTGTATGGAAATGTGCCTATTTCTACAACATTTGATGTACCTGCTGATTTTTTGCCATCTACAAATTCTCGAAAAGAAGTGTATGATTTTATTGAGAAGGAATTAATTGAGGTGGTAGATAAGCTTTCAAAAGAAGCAGGATTGAAAACCTATAGCCGAGTTAATTATTATGTTGCTCAAATGGTTTTAGCAAAACTGTATTTAAATGCAGAAGTATATACGGGTATCCCGCAATATGAAAAAGCAGGGAAAGCTCTAGATGTTATTATAAATTCGGGACTATATGAATTAGATTCGGATTATTTTAATCCATGTAGTGATGATGCTTCTTTGTCGAAAGAAGTGATTTTCGGTGTTCCTTTTGATGAAGTGAATGCACAAGGCTTGGAAGTTCATTTATTTTCTTTGCATTATAGTTTGCAAGAAAAATTTGGATTGACACAATT
>CAZOHX010000486.1:0-3027 GCA_964579315.1 uncultured Saprospiraceae bacterium | reverse complement strand
GATATAACGACAATAAATATTTCTTCAAAAACCATTATTATAAAATTACCTATAAATGAAGAATGGCTAAATGATTACGATGAGTTTTCTTTAGTGCTAGAAAGCTCGAAGGGTAATAATAAACATATTAATGTTCTACCAAACTGGAATAATGAACTAGCACTCTCATTACAATTGCAATCATTGAAAGATCAAAGCATCACTCTAAATATTTTTCCTAAAAATACAGTGAGTGGAAATCCTTTGGTTCAATACATCTTTGATATAAAGGTTAAAAATCGAGATCAGTAAGGTGAATTTTCTTAAATCAATTTTCTTAATTATTTGTTATTTAATACTAGGAGCTTGTACCAGTATGAAAACTATTGTGAACCCAAATGACAAAGATACTAATGGTATAAGTTATTATATGCCGATGAAAGATTTAATGATTACCATAAAAACTAAAGCGGACAAAGCAGAAATTGATACAATAACAATTGCCACGACCCAAGCGTATCCAGATTATTCGAAACAATATGTTTTAAAATATTCTCGAAATATGTTTGGAAAGAGCATCATGGATTTCTCATTAACACCAACAGGTCTTTTGTCAATTACAAAATCTACAAATGTCTCATCTGCAAACCAAACATTTAAAAATTTAGCAAGTACATCTGTATATTTAACCAACAAACAAGGTAAAAATAGTAATTGTCTCAAAAATAGGAGTTATGTTTACATCATAAAAATGGACGATTCCACTATTGATTTACCTTGTGATTTAAAATACACAATAGGAGAAATTAAAAATGATATCAAGGCTAATAGCGATAGTAAAAACTTAAAAGATGCTAGTAATCCAGCATCTTCTAGCTTTAATAAAATATACTCTGGTGTGTTTTATAAGCAAGAAGTTTCTCATTTAATAACTATAAGTGAGACAACTACTAATTTCACATTTAAAAAAATTGTTACTTCGCCATCCTTATCAGAAATTCATTATTTTCCTTTCCCTAAAGGTTTTTTTGCCAATAATAAATCAGAATTAACCCTTGATAATGGCGTATTAACAAGGGCATTTGTCGAAACAGAAGCAGAGCTTACTGCTGCCCTTAAACTTCCTGCTGATATAATTGCTTCTTATTTTGATGCAGTTGCTGGAATTTTTACTAAAAAAACCGCAGTGAATACAAATGAATCAAATTATATCAAAAGTCAAAATGATATTGAATTCTTAAAAATTAAACGAGAACTGTGCCGCAATGCCATTGAAGCCAAAGATGATGCTTTAATTCAAGCTAACTGTGTGGCACAATAGGGGAGTTACTGAGTTAATAAAAACCAGCCAGCCCAATATTTTGGGTGACGGGTTTTTCTGTTTTTACGAATCATCAGTTGTGCATTTGCAAGTGCTTGTTGAATACTAAGCCCAGCACTGTAACCACGATAAAATTCTGTCATCATTTTTTCTGTAACGCTATCATTCACTTTCCATAGACTTGCGATCAAATTTTTACTTCCTGCCTGCATGAATGAATGAGTCAACCCACCAAGACCTAAAGAATTATCATAATGATTTATTCCTGTTTCACAACCACTTAATACCACAAGGTTGGCATTAATCTGTAAGGATGCAATATCTATTGCCCTTAGGTAGGCAGATTGAGTCTTTTCACCATTGCTTCGATAATTTGATAATATAATAGATGACAAACCTGGTATTTCTGAATGAAAAAACGCATGGGTTGCAAAATGTATAATATTGCTCTCAGTAAAAGCTCGATTTAGGACAATTTGTTTACTAGCATCAAAGCCTTGAAGTATTTGAGTGGTAAACAACAGGCTTATATTGTGTGCCTCTCTTTGCGTGGCAATTAATCGGGTATAAGGTAATGATGAAAATTTGGTCACCTTGTTTTTTATGCGACTATCGCTTGCATTGGTGACAGGATCAGCAATAATCATCAAAGACATATCTTTTGGTTTATGTTGTGTAATATTATGATTTGATATTATTGATTGCAAGGATGAATACCTTTTAACCAGTGTGCTTTCAATAAGAACTTGTTTTTTTTTGTATCTTGGGTCTAATAACGCAGTAAAAGGTACAAGGTTTAATGGTTCATCGAGAACTAGCTTAATATATTTAATGTTTTTATAATTATTCAATGGCATTATTAACTCTTTTGAAAGATTTTTAATGCTTTGATAAGAATGTTTTTTTTGAATAAATTCGTCATGTGTTAAAGCTATAAGATTACTTAAATCATTTTTATTCTGCATAGAAAATGATTCGAACTTATCCTTAGTTATCCACCAAGATACACCTCCAGATTCTCCAATTGAATATTGAATGATGAGTGTTTCATCATCCATTTTGTTTTGGATGGTTTGAATATTAATTTCACTTCCAATATTTCTTTTAGATGATGAATAAGAAAAATCTAACAAAGCTCTAAGTTCAATGATTTCATTTTGAATGTGCCTCCTATTATCTTCAGACAAATCGCGGTTTTCTAAAGCCATTACCTTATTTTTTATATGATTTAATAAATCACTGATTGAATCATCAGTGAGTTTAGATTGCTGAGTATTTCTTTTTCTATTATGTTGGAAAGAGAATAGCATTTGATTGGTCTTTATAAATCCATCCATAGATTTATTTTGCAGTAAGCTGACAGTGTTATAAATGCTAAGTGTTTCTTTTAACATGTGACTCAAATTTTCACGAATTTTATTATTATTTGAAGACGCAAGATAGAATTCCAAGTTATCAATTTCATCCATAATTGTAATTTTTGCATCAGCCAATTGCTTACTTTGCAAATACGCCTTAGCAAGTAAATTATTTGCTTTATTTAACAGGCTTGTATCCCAAATTTTTTTTAAACTTAGTGTTTCAGTTCGTAATATTTTTATGGCAGGTAAAATCTTATTCTGCAACAGCAACAATTCAGCCTTATGGATTTTTATCTTAGACAATACTCTTTTATATGTTTTATTTTTTGCCACTTTTAAGGCTTTATTAATTTTGATTTCAGCTTG
>CAZOHX010000485.1:0-3029 GCA_964579315.1 uncultured Saprospiraceae bacterium | reverse complement strand
TTTAGCAATAACTTACTGAATTACAGGTGATTATAAGCTCCGAGGTTGAGCCTAAGTAGATAGAGTATCCACTTGGTTACGTTTATGGATATGCGAAAATATAGAAATGTCGGATAGTGCTGCAGCTTCGCTGCTATTATTTTATCCATTGCACTTTGGGCTTTGGATATTGTCGTGGCTTTGCCACTTTACCATTTATCTACAACAATAGTGTATTGTAAAATCTCATGCTACATGTCACGCACTCAACGTTTATGCTTCCAACGTTTATGAGACCAAAGCCAATTTCCAGGATGAGCTCGTACCATATCTTCTACTTTTTTCATATACAATTTCGTCAATGCTCCTGCTTCGAGCATTTGTGGATTTTCATGTACAAGAGAAAAAGTAGCTTCATAGTGTCCTCGACGCACTCTTTTAAATTCTATAAAAATTACAGGAAAATTATTAGTACGTGCTATGGTATCTGGACCATGATGACAGGCAGTATCAATCCCAAAAAGATTCACCCAATGAGCCGCTTTGACATTTGAAGGATTTTGATCAGCAATCAATAACCAACCTGCGGGATGATTTTTATATTTATCGATAGTTTTGAAAGTTTCTCTTGGGGGAGCTAATACAAAATTATCAATTTGACGTGCTCTCAACATATAATCGTTGATATACTTATTGGTGATAACGCCATAAATTCCAATAACAAGATGCTTGACTTGACTACCTAGTTTCAAACCCCACTCCCAATTGGTATAATGAGCTGCAACAAAAACGACCGATTGCCCTTTATCAAAATAAGCATTGGGTAATTCTGGGTTTATATATTTAAATCGTTGATTTACTTCTTCCACAGACATCGTTATTCCTTTGATACTTTCTACCAAAATATCGGTCAAATTTCGATATACATCTTTGATATATTGGGCTATTTTCTCATCTGATGCATTGGGAAAGGCATTTCGTAAATTGGTTTCAATAACTTCTTTACGATAAGCAAAAATATATCTCAAAATAAAATAAATACCATCTGACACTATATATAATAGTCGCAAAGGAATTATAGAAACAAAAGCTAATGCCAATCTAAAAAAGAAATATCCAATCATGCTGAATTAGGAATTGGGAATTTTGAATTAAGAATCACCAAAACAAGGAATTGAGTATTATTTCCCAAGTTTTTTAGACAAACTATTTAATAGTTGTTGAGCATTTTTATTATTAGGTCGCAATTTTAGATATTTTTGACAATCATTGATTGCATTTTGATAATCTTTTCTAATATCATAAATTGTAGCTCTATTCAATAGTGCATCGGCATAATTTGGATTAATTTTTAGAGCCTTTGATACGTCTTCAAAAGCTGCATTGATTTTCCCCAATCTTCCATACACCGCAGCACGGCTTGAATAAGCCTTTTCATTGTTCTTATCCAATTCAATAGATTTATTATAATTTGCTAAAGCTTTCTGATTTTGCTGTTGAGCGAAATACACGTTTGCAAGATTCAAAAATCCACTTGCATATTTGGGATTAGCAGCAATAGCTGCTAGATAATCCGCTTCGGCTTCTTTGAATTTGCCTTTTCGTTTGAGATAGATACCCCTGTTATTATAAGGTAGAGCCAAAAATGGATTTTTCTTTCCTTTTAACTGTTCCTTTTCAATAACATCGGTAAAAATCGTTTTGCTATTTTTGAAATCGCCAATTCTCAAAAAAGACATCACAGCAAAAATACCCGCCAATCCATACACACCATATTGTAAGAATGGTAGTTTCTCAGAATATTTATCTACAAAATATGCAAAAATCAAAAATCCACCTATCAATGGCAAATATACATATCTATCCGCCATCAAAACATCTCTGACAGATAATATTTGTGAAAATAAGGTCAAAAATACATTTAGAATAAAAAATAAGATTCCAAAAGTCAATAATTTATTACCCGATTTAATAGATTTGAATAAAACATATAAAACTATGAACGGAATCAGAGCTAAAATGTAAAAATAAATTGGCGTCTCTCCCTGGATTGGGTAAGTGTAAAAAAACGACAATTTATAAGGTATCAGTATCTTGATGGCATAGGCTCCAAAGGTATAAAATGTAAATAACAATCTTTCCCCAGCAGAATAATCAAATATAATCTGCTTACTAATATCACCGCTCGAAGCAGAAAGGGTCACGTAACCAAAGATAGCTCCAATAATGAAAAATGGTATTTTTTCCAACCAAACAGATGCTGCTTTTAGATTTCTACCTTTGTAATAATCGATTAATAATAGGGTCGGTACAAGGGCAATGGCTTGTTCTTTGCTCATTGCTGAAAGTAAAAATAATACGCCTGTATAGATTAAATATTTTTTGTCTTTGGTATCAATATATTTCAAGTAAGTAATAGCTGCTCCTAGAAAAAGCAATACGTACATTCCTATTTTCATGGAGGCTATTGCCCATGCCACAGATTCTATTTGCATGGGGTGCAATCCAAATAGCACTGCGGAAATAAGTGCCCATTTTTCTTTTTTTGTCAATTTTAAAATAAAGAAATACACCAAAAAGGTATTTATCAAATGGATTAGGATGCTGATAAATTTGAATCCTTTGGGGCTATTTCCAAATATTTTGTACTGAATAGCTCCAATCATCATTGCAAATGGAGAATATTGTCCTTCGTAAATGGAGGTGAAGAGTCCTTTGATATCGAAATTGGTTATCAATGGATTTTCGGTGATATAGATGTCGTCGTCGTAATTCAGAAAGGTTGTTTTCATGACTGGAAACATGACGATGGCTACTATCCCAAGGATAACGTATATCCATTTGGAATTGGTCTTGGTTTTGACTACGGGTTTTTGAATTTTCTTTTTTTTCATATTTTTTTTCTGTGGGTTTTCACCCATAGCTAATTTTGGTGAACCCTTTGGGTTCTTTTTGAAAGAACTTTTTTTTCTATGGGTTTTCACCCATAGCTAATAACGGGTGATCCCTTTGGGTTCTTTGTTGCTAATAAGTTCGGGTTCCTGTTTTTT
>CAZOHX010000484.1:0-3036 GCA_964579315.1 uncultured Saprospiraceae bacterium | reverse complement strand
AATATGACTTGGCGGTTCATTTCTCATCTGAATGATCCGTTCTCCTAAATCCGTATCCATTACTTCGATGCCTTTGGATTCCAAATACGGATTGAGATGACATTCTTCTGTAAGCATCGATTTACTCTTTACTATTTTTGTAATATTGTGTTGTTCGAGAATGCTATGTACAATCTTATTATGGGCATCTCCATCTTTTGCCCAATGGACATAAACCCCATTGGCAAGTGCATTTTTTTCAAATTCTAACAAATAAGTATCAAGATTGCCTAGCGTGTGTGCTTTGATTTGACTTGCAATATCTCGCAATTGTTCCCATTCGGCTACTTTATTTATAGCTATATCTCTTTTACTACGAACAAACCACAAGGCTTGGTCGTGCCAATCTGTGCGTTCTGTATTGGAGATAAAATTTTCTGCTTTTTTTGCGTGATTCATTAGATTTGAATTGACTGCGAAATTTTTGAAAGGTAAAAGTAATCAATTCGTAATTCCTAATTAAATTATTCGTCATTGATCCTACACCACATAACTCTGTCGTTTCACCAAGGAATAAAAATCGCCCTGAATCTCCAAATAACCATAATCGTAGCAGAAATAATAAATGGAACCCTTCTTTGTGGTATAAATATTTGTAAAATACGAAAAGTTGAATCCTTTATCCAAGAGTGTTTTTTTATGCACTTTTGCTTTTCCTTCAGGATTGAGTGATTCTAATATTTTTCTATTCTTTTTGAGAATGGAATTAATATCTTTTATCAATGCATTGGCAGGTGCATTGATACGATTATTGTAACTTGTTCTACATGTATCAGAACAATATTTCTTGTCTATTCGCCCAGAGAAAGTTTCGTGGCATTCTATACAAACTCTTTTCATAATTAGCAGTTTTCAAATAGTGCTACAATTTACTGTTTTTCTTTGAAAAACCTAATTCTTTTGTAGAATTTCAATAAATCATTAAAAAAAATAATAAGAATCATCAAGTATTACGTACTTTGGTCACTTCAAAATCCGTTCTCATTAAAATTTTTCAAAATACAAAACCAAAACTATGTTCAAATACATTTTTTCCTTGATTTTTATTTTTAGTGTACAATCGAGTTTTGCTCAAGAAGATACCAATGTACCCATGCGTGTGATTCATGCTACGGCTTTGCCACAAGATATTGCTGTTCAAAATATTTTTGTTGATGAAGATAATACAAAATGGGTAGCCAATTCAGATGGGATTTATAGAATTAATTCTGTTGATAATGCTACAAAAGAACCATCATCTTCTGGAGAATGGTCTTTGCTTCGACAATATGGGGGTAATGCAGATTTAAAAATTCAAAAATACGAGTTGGAAAAATTATCTGCCGCTCAAAGCTTTGAAAAAGCAAAAGGTGATGGAAAAATCACCACCACTTATTACGATGCTAAACGAAAGCACCTTTGGGTAGGGACGGATGATGCAGGGGTTTACAAATATAAAATCGGAAAAGACAAAAACGTCAAATTATTAAAGCGATTTAATAGGGCTAATTCTGATTTGAAATCAAATCATATAAATTCAATAGTGGTAGATAAATATAAACGTACTTGGATTGGGACTGATATGGGAGTGTTTTTTGGACAAGATGATCGTTGGAAATTATATGAAAAAGATTCAAAAATATTGGCTGTATTGCCTTTGGGATTAGATGTTTGGATTTTGGGAGAAGAAATTCTTTGGAAAGTGGATGAAAATGGGCGTTGGTATCCAGGTGATATTGACCCAAAATTATCAAAAGGAGGTATTAAAAATATGGCTTTTGATAGCGATGCAAAATTATGGGTTGCTTCAAATATTATTACTCGATATGATGTCGTGGAGAACAAGGTGGAGCGTTTTGATCGTTCAAATGGATTTATGGCAAAGCATATTAATTGTATTAAACTTGACAAGGATAATGCTCTATGGGTCGGTACAGATCAAGGATTGTATTTGATAGACAAAGAGTCTGCAATGACCGTAAGTTGTGTAGTCAGTAAGCCTTTGAGTTGTGCAGGTTTTAAAGATGATGCAGCATTGCAAGTAAGTGTAATGGGTGGCGTTCCACCGTATCAATACAATTGGGATAATGAATTTGAAGGCTCAAATCCAACGAATGTAGGCCCTGGATATTATAAGGTTACGGTGATTGATTCAGTAGGTCAAAAAAGAAAAGTAAGTGCAGAAATAGTTGACAATCGCCTTAAAGTAGTGGTTGTTAAAGAAGGTAAAGAGTCCAGTCCAAGTGCTTTAGATGGAATTGCAAAATTAGATATTGAAGGGGGTCAAAAACCTTATAAAATTGCATGGGATAATGGTGAGAAAAAGGCTAAAGCTAAGGGATTATCTGCTGGACAACATCAGGTGACTGTTGCCGACAATGCAGGGTGTTCTACTATTATGACCGTTAATATTGGCGGGCAAGCAGTTGCTGCTAATGCTGCCAAGCTAAATGTTTTGGTAGAACAAGGAGATGCTTTGAATTGTGCTGGAGAACAAACAGCCAGTATTGATGTAATTGTGCAAGGAGGAAATCCTCCCTACAAATTTAATTGGAGTGATGGATTATCTGGAAAACACCCAACAGGGCTTGGAAGTGGAACATACTCCGTAACAGTAACAGATGCAGCCAATCATACAACTACAAAATCGATTACAATAAATGCTCCAAAATCACTTTCTGTTTTTGCAGTACAAACAAGTCCTGCAAGCAGAAGAAAGCGAAATGGTATAGCAAACGTAACGGTTTATGGCGGTGCAGGTAGCTATAAATATCTTTGGGATAATGGTGCAACAACCAAAGAAGCTAAAAAATTGACAAGAGGAAAGCATAGCGTAACAGTAACGGATAAAAATGGATGTACCGCTATTGCGAGTGTAAATTTAACAAAGAAAGAAGTTTCCGCTGTATTAACTTTGAATGCATCCAACCTAAGAAAAGGACAAATTTATAGATTAGATAAGCTGTATTTTCCTGCCGATAGTACAGATATGACTCAGGAGTCACTGTCTTCAATGAA
>CAZOHX010000483.1:0-3042 GCA_964579315.1 uncultured Saprospiraceae bacterium | reverse complement strand
CATTTTTGACCCCGAATTCTCATTCGGGGTTAGTTTTGGTAACCCCCCGTTGGGGTTGCATACTTTTCATATTCCTTTTTCGCTGAACAAGTTTTTCTAACGGACTATTACTCTTGTGAAACTTTAGTTAAAATAACAAATCCAGTCAAATTTGCAATTAAGACAATTGGAACAATAATACCAGGCAATAATAAAAATGGGAAATATAAAATGGCAATATTTGGTTGATCTAAAGCAAGTTGTTGAAAAGGAGTGGGAGCTGATAAAAGTGCTAATACTACAATGTTCATCAATAATATAAATGAAAAGATATGCCAAATCCATAATAATTTTATTCTCATCTTCCCATTATGAAATCCAACAAAAATAATGAATAGAGCTGTGATTCCTGCAAAAATATCAAAATTTTGTCCTTCGAAGGTCATGAGTTTTGGTATATAATCTGCCGTATAAAGTCCGAATAATACGATTTCTACGGGGATTCTTACAATATGAATCCACATTAACTTCTTTAAATCCAAACGGACCATCCAATCCCTTAATTTTTTGGAGAATAATACTAAAATTATTATCAAAATAACTGGAAAAATAACCCACACAAATCTAGGAGGTATGCTTTTTTCATATTCATAAAATCCCGATAATCCTATCATACTTTGGATACATCCCCACCCAATAATAATACTCATAACTTTGCGATTATGAATTGCTCGAAAGAATGATCCTAGAACGTAAAAGACAGAAAACAAAAATAGTATATAAATGTAGCTAGGAATACTTGAAAGCATAATTATTTTATTTATTAAATGGACTTAAAGATTGATTGTTTAGAATTTTTTGCTCTAATTTATTTAAATATTCCATGCCATCTTCCCCAATTATATCATACCATTTATTCATAAATTCATTCCAAATCGGTGTAAATTTAGAGACATTATCAAATCCTTTTCGGGTTAATTCTATTTCTGGTCTAAATGCTTTTGATTTTATAATATAGCCTTTGTCTAGTAAAATCTGAATATTTCGACTGATGGAAGATCTTTCCAAACCAAGGTGTTTTCCTAATTTTCCTTGTTCCATTTTACCCTTTTTACTCAGCACAAACAATATGGTAATTTGGTTTTCAGTAATCCCAAAACCTTTTAAATCTGATCGTAAAATATTATCCACAACTCTGGTGAGTTTTCTTAAACGTGCAGCAATGCATTGATTATATTGAAAATCCATATTCGAAATTGTTGTATATACAACGAATGGAATTCTAAAAAGTTTAAATAAGTAACCGAAAAGAAATAAAAAATTCAAATTCCTTAAAATTTTAAAAAATGGCTATAACTTTGCATCAATTTTTGAATCAAAACGAGCAACAATATGAGAAAAATATACCACTTAAAAACATGCAATACCAATCGTCGAATTATCAAAGAATTACAAATTCCAGATACATTCGAATTTCAAGAAATAAAGAAAAATCCAATAACGGAAGCACAATTGGATGAAATGAAATCACTTTCTGGGAGTTATGAATCGCTATTTAGCAAGAGATCTCGACAATATAAAGCATTGGGACTTAAAGATATCCAACTAAAGGAAAATGATTATAAAAAGTATATTTTAGAACATTATTCGTTTTTAAAACGCCCTGTTTTGATAGTAGATGACCAAATTTTTATTGGAAATAGTAAAAACACAATTGAAGCTGCTAAATCGTTAATCGCAAGTTTATGACTAAGCGAACTTGGGCACTATTAGCCGCATTTACAGCAACTTTCATTTATGGAGCAGCTTATAGTATTGCTAAAGATGTCATGCCATTGTATTTAAAACCATATGGCTTTATTCTGATTAGAGTGATGGGAGCCGCAATATTATTTTGGATTTTAGACCTATTCCTACCCAAAGAGAAAGTTGAATTGTCCGATTATCCCAAAATATTTTTTACAGCTATTTTTGGAATTGCAATCAATATGCTCACTTTTTATAAAGGATTGAGTCTGACAACACCTATAAATAGTGCTGTGATTATGATTACGGTACCTATATTGGTATTAATTTTTTCGTCTATTTTGCTCAAGGAAAAATTATCTATTAAAAAGGGAATTGGAATCATACTTGGGCTACTAGGAGCGATGATCTTGACCGTTTATGGAAAAAGTGATCCAAAAATTGGTACGAATGTGCCATGGGGAAATTTTCTAACCTTAATCAATGCTATTTCTTACGCATTTTATTTGGTGATTGTCAAAAATCTATTAGCAAAATACTCCACTTTTACATTTATAAAATGGTTTTATTTATTTGGAATGATATTGGTATTTCCCTTTGGAATTTCTGAATTACTAGATATCCAATGGATGGCTTTACCTCAATTTATCATTGGAGAAATTGTTTTTATCATTGTTTGCTCCACCTTTATGACTTATCTTTTCAATTTATTGGCACTCTCTCAATTGAAAGCTTCGACAATGAGCGTGTTTATTTATTTACAACCTGTGATTGCTAGTTTTTTTGCCATTTTAATGAAAACAGATCATATTGATAGTATAAAATTATTGGCGTCAGGATTGATTTTTCTTGGGGTGTATTTGGCAACTACAAAAAAATGGACTAAATAAAAAAAAGTTGCAATGTCCTTATGGTCATTACAACTTTTTTATTTTTTAATAATTTAGATTATTTTACAAACATCTTACTCCAAGATTGACCATTATAAATGAAATGTACAAAATAAATGCCATTAGATAAATCCGTAGTATTAATTGTATTTATTAAATCTGGATTTTCAATTTTTAAAATACTTTGTCCACTTACATTCACAATTTCGATTTTATCCATTGCCTTTTTGGTTGAAATAGATAAATAATCTGAAACTGGATTTGGGTATAAACGAATATCTTGAGCAAAACTAGGCAATTCTACCCCATCAATCCCTGTGATGTCAGTTGCATATCTTGGCAATAACTGGTAGCCACTATCATATGGTTTTGAACCATCATATTGTCCTCCAATTCCAGCAACTGTAAAACTTGTTCCTAATGGAAT
>CAZOHX010000482.1:0-3050 GCA_964579315.1 uncultured Saprospiraceae bacterium | reverse complement strand
GGAAAATATCTAATGGTAGAAAATGGTAAGAAAAATAAGTTTTTGATTGAGGTTGCTGAATAAGGAAAGAAATATCACTCTAGGTACTCAAATTCTTTCCTGAAAAACAGCAACATAAAGACATAAAAGACGTTGATAATAAATCAAACATGATATGGGAAACGAATAAAAAGGATTGAGTAGATACTCACTTCTATGTATTACACTATTTAACATTTCTATTTCCTATGCGGTCATTATTGTTGGTCTTCTGCCTAATCCTTTTTGTTGGTTGCAAAAACCAACCTGTGGTGGATCATAATATTCTTTTGACCCATAATCCTTTTTCAGAAATCAATGAAGTAAATGCTCAAAAAATTTTAAAAGGGCTCAGTTTAGAAGAGAAAATTGGGCAATTGTTGATCTATTCGCCTCTTGGAATAGACAATTGTCAGCAAGATTCTTTAGATAATTGGGTGGAATCTGGAATTATCGGGGGTATAATTTTAAAAGATATTTCTTTGCGTTGCTTCAGCGGCAAAATAGATACCTTACAAAATTTGGCAAATATACCCTTGTTTGTAGGTACTGGAGAACTGATTAGTCAGGCAAATTTATTCACAGATACACCACATTTTCCATATGCCGCAACCATTGGGGCGATACGTCAAGATTCATTGAAACGTCAAATAGCCGATTTAAATCTTCGTCAAACCAAAGCACTAGGTATAAATTTATGTCTTGGACCATCCATTAACATCAATGAAGCATCTAATATTGGCTATGATTTCGATGTATTTAAAAATGATTGGGAGCATATCCAACATTCTTCGTATGATTTCGCTAGTCGGATGCAAAATAATGAGATATTATCAATTGCTCGTTCCATTGACGACCTTAATGGACCTATTTTAGTCGATTCGGCTTGGATTTATAGTGAGAAATTGAAATTTGAAAAAGATTTAGCAAAAAATGGTATTTCTGGATTTTTTGTTGATAATAAGCTTATTGAAAATCAAACCAGCAATCATCCCAAAGATTATTTACAGCATTTTGTACAACAACAAATGGGTTTTCAAGGACTTTTAATTGCTAAAACATCAAAAAATGTTTCTTTCAATCAGCTTTTTTTAGCAGGAATAGATTTATCCATAATACATCAATCGCCCCATGAAATTATTGAAAATATAAAACATCAAATTGCTACAAATCTCATTTCTATAGATGATATAAATCGTAAAGCATTAAAAGTAATAAAAGCGAAACAATGGTTGGGTTTTGAATTTAATCGTCCGCCAGCCATCGACACGATTTCTGCCTACACTTATTTAGAACATCCTTCATTAAGCTATTTTGCAAAAGAATTATTTCAAGCTTCGGTTTCAATTCCAAATGATGTAAATTGTGTATTACCATTGAATGATACCAAAAGTCAAATGATTAAATGGATAAAAATTGGGTCTGGAAAAATGAATGAATTTCAGAATCAAATGAGTCATTATTATGGTAATAAATTGTCCCCTGCCCTTGCATCTGATTCTATTATCGATTTTCATAAAAAAGGATATAAAAGACAGACCATCATCTTGTCTTTAAATCAGGTTAATGTTTCAAGTTTAAAAGATACGGTTTTCATACGAAAAATAAATGAGCTCAGTAGAACAACTACGGTAATCATTGTAAATTTTGGAAATCCCAATAATTTGCTAAAATTTGACACAACCTGTGCAATGATTCATGTTTTTGAAACCAATGATATCACCGAAAGGTGTATGGCACAAACTATTTTTGGTGGATTTCGACCTACGGGCATTCCACCCTTTCAAGGAACACCTTGTGAAAATGGATTTCAGACCACTCGATTGGCATATTCAGAACCAGAAGACGTTGGTATCGACCATAAACGCTTGTATGATATACGAGCATATGTCAATCGAGCGATTAGATCGAGAGCGATTCCAGGATGTCAAATTCTAATTGCAAAAAGTGGGCATGTAATTTACGATAAATCCTTTGGTTATCATACTTACAGCAAAAGAAATCCAGTCAATAATTCAGATTTATATGATATTGCATCATTAACCAAAACGACCGCCACAACCATCTCATTGATGAAATTGTTTGACCAAAAAAAGGTGTTTCTTAATAATAAAATCAAAGACTTTTTCCCCGTTAAAAATAATTGGCGATTTGCAAATATTACTGTTAAAAAATTGTTACTACATCAATCAGGATTGCAACCCAATATGCCAATTGGACATTATATTAGAAAAAAAGACAACGATGCAGTGGATTGCAATAAATTTCTTTGCACACAAAAAACAGACAGTTTCAATGTAAAAATTGCAAATAATATTTATTTTAAAGGAAGTGAGCAAAAAGAGATTTGGAATAAAATCATACACTTAAAACCCAAAAAATGGGTAAGATTTAGATATTCAGATATAAATTTTGTGATTTTGCAGAAAATCATCGAGAAGCAATCAGGCAAAACATTAGATGAATTTTGCAATCGTTATTTCTATTATCCATTGCAAATGGATCGATGTTTATACAATCCTAGATCAATATACCCTGTAAAATCATTAGTTCCTACGGCACAAGATGAGCGATGGAGAAAGCAATTGCTACAAGGCTATGTACATGATGAATCTGCTGCACTTTTAGGAGGAGTTGCGGGGAATGCGGGGCTTTTTGCCAATGCCGAATCCTTAATTCCATTATACCAAATGCTCATCAATAAAGGGAAATACGGAGGCAGAAAATATCTCCAACCAGAAACGATTGAGTTATTTACGAAAAAACAATATGGATCAAAAAGGGGATTTGGATTTGATCGTTTAGACAAAAAAAATAAGAAACAATCTTGTAGTAAATTTGCATCCAATGCGTCATATGGACATACAGGTTTCACGGGTACTATGGTTTGGGTGGATCCAAAATATGATTTAATTTTCATTTTCTTGAGTAATCGCATTCATCCTAGTCCGAGAAATTGGAAATTGAATAAGTTAAAAATACGTAACAAAATCCATGATGTAATTTATAAATCTTTGGACACCTATAGTGCA
>CAZOHX010000481.1:0-3052 GCA_964579315.1 uncultured Saprospiraceae bacterium | reverse complement strand
GCTCAACATGGGGCCACAGCATCCTGCTACACACGGTGTGTTGAGATTGTTGTTGACCATTGACGGAGAGATTATCAGAAAAGTAGAACCTGATTTGGGATATATTCATCGATCTATTGAGAAAATGTCCGAGCGAGATAACTATCGACAAATTGTACATTTGACGGATAGAATGGATTATCTTTCTGCTCACATTAACAACCACGCAGTTTGTCTAGCTGTAGAAAATGCCCTTCAAATTGAAGTTTCCGATAGAGTGAAATATATCCGTACTATTATGGATGAATTGACACGGCTTTCATCACACGCATTGTGGTGGGGTGTAATGGGTATGGATGTGGGTGCATTGACTACTTTTATGTATGCTTTCCGTGATCGTGAAATGGTGAATGATATTTTTGAAGAGACTTGTGGTGCGCGATTGACCATGAATTATTATGTGCCAGGTGGTTTGATGTTTGATATTCATCCCAATTTTGTAAGTCGAACCAAGGCTTTCGTAAAGCATTTTAGAGAAAAAATTAAAGAGTATAACCAGTTATTGACAGGGAATGTTATTTTTGAAAAACGTACTATTGGAGTAGGTGTATTATCCAAAGAAACTGCTATTGCTTATGGAACTTCTGGCCCTGTGGCAAGGGGTTCTGGCGTGTCTTGCGATGTGAGGAAACATCATCCATATAGTTTGTACGATAAGGTTGATTACAATGAGATTTTGGGAAAAAATGGAGATACCTATGATAGATATATCGTGAGAATGAGAGAAATGGAAGAATCTTTAAATATTGTGGAGCAATTGATTGACAATATTCCAGAAGGTGAGATTTTAGAAAAAACAAATGCGGTAATTAAGTTACCTAAAGGAGATTTTTATCAAAAAGTGGAGACTGCAAGGGGCGAAATGGGGGTTTATATCATCAGCGATGGAAAAAAGAGCCCTTATCGTTTGAAATTTCGCTCCCCAGGATTTTCCAATTTATCGGCTATTAATGAAATGGCTATCGGTACAAAAATTGGCGATCTAGTGATGATTATGTCCACTTTGGATTTAGTGATTCCCGATATTGATAGATGATTTTTTGAATAGCAAATTGAAAGACAAATATGAGAGATTTTACTGATTTTACCCACTGGATTCATGAAGGATTGATAGGTGTGATGCCCCAAGGAGTGGCGTCTATAATCGAAATGGTTTTGATTGCTACCGTCTTTTTAATGTTTTTTGCAGTAATGGGTTTGGTATTGGTGTATGTAGAACGAAAAGTCGCTGGATTCTTTCAATTGCGACTAGGTCCCAATCGAGTAGGTCCTTGGGGTTTGTTTCAAACGGCTGCAGATGCCTTGAAGTTGGTTTTGAAAGAGCCCGTTGGAACAAGAGAAGCCGATAGTTTTTTATACAATTTAGCTCCTTATTTTTTGATAGTTACGGCTTTGATGGCATTGTCTGTCATTCCTTATGGCTTTGGAATGCATGCCTATGATATTGATATTGGGGTGTTTTTTGTGATTGCTATTTCATCTATTGGAGTCATAGGGATTTTACTAGCTGGATGGGGCAGTAATAATAAATATGCTTTGGTGGGAGCGATGCGAAGTGGTGCTCAAGTGGTGAGTTATGAATTGTCAGTTGGATTATCCTTATTGACAATGGTATTGTTGTCTGGCTCTTTGCAAATGTCTGAAATTGTTCAATCTCAAGATCATTTATGGTTGATTTTTCAAGGACATATTCCTGCCATAATTGCCTTTGTAATTTTTATAATATCAGGTACTGCCGAATCCAATCGTGTGCCTTTTGATTTGGTGGAAGCGGAATCTGAATTGGGAGCAGGATTTCACTCAGAATATTCAGGAATTAAATTCGCTTTTTTCTTTCTATCGGAGTTTGTAAATATGTTTATAATGACCGCAATGGCAACTGTCGTTTTTTTCGGGGGCTGGATGCCATTTCATATTCCTGGTTTGGCTGGATTCAATCATATTATGGATTTTATTCCATCTGTATTTTGGTTTTTTGGAAAGGTTTCTTTCTTGATATTTTTGATTATGTGGTTTAGATGGACCTTTCCAAGATTGAGAATTGATCAGATTTTAACACTTGAATGGAAATATCTTTTGCCTATTAATTTGGTGAATATTTTAGTGATGGCATTTTTGGTTTTGATGGGCTGGGTTTTTTGAATTGGGAATTGAGAATTAGGAATTAAGAATTAGGAATTAAATTTACGAAGGCAATATGAATAAACTGGACGAAAATTAACAATTAACAATTAATAATTAACAATTAAAAAAATGGGTTATTTTTCAGAAATATATAATGGTGTGAAATCTCTTTTGCAAGGAATGCAAGTGACAGGCAGGTATTTTTTTCATGCAAAAAGTGAAATTATCACCCAGCAATATCCAGATAATCGAGATACATTGAAGATGTTTGATCGTTATCGTGGACAGGTGATCATGCCACACAATGAAGATAACGAACATCGCTGTACAGGGTGCCAAGCATGTGAAATTGCTTGTCCAAATGGCTCTATTGAGATCGTTTGGGATCGAAAATTAAATCCAGAAACAGGGAAAAAGAAGAAAGAAATTCAAAAGCATATTTATCATTTATCTATGTGTACCATGTGTAATTTGTGTATTGTAGCTTGTCCAACAGATGCGATTATCATGGGGCATGATTATGAGATGGCGGTTTATGATAGAACGCAATTGACGAAAGTCTTAAATCAACCAGGCTCAAAGCTAATGGATGGGGTTGAAGATTAATTAACGAGATTGGATAAAAACGAAACGAATGAGTGAACAAGTATTTTTTTACATTTTATCGGCAATTATAGTGATATTTTCATTATTGACCGTTACTAGTCAACGGATTTTGCGATCCGCAATTTACTTGCTGTTTGTGTTGATTGCCACGGCAGGATTATATTTTCTATTTAATGTCAATTTTTTAGCTGCGGTACAATTGACGGTTTATTCAGGTGGGATTGTGGTATTGATTATCTTTTCTGTCTTTTTGACGCATGAGGTTAATTCTACATTGCAACCT
>CAZOHX010000480.1:0-3056 GCA_964579315.1 uncultured Saprospiraceae bacterium | reverse complement strand
CGAAGGTTGTTATCGTTTTTCTCATAGCAATTTTTTTTCTAAATAGTTGGATAAAGCATCCTACTATTAAAGTCATTGTGACCTATATTTTAAAGTTTAAATCACAAGTATAACGCCAAAAATATTCTTTTTGACATTCTTAGAAATGATATTAACTCAAATTTAACACAAAGGAAAGATTTTTCCTAGTAAATTACTAGAATTACGTGATAATTTTTGATGAAAATATTTATCTAAAATATAGTAAAAACCCTAATAGACTTATCAAGACACACAATGGAGAGAAATATCTTGTATCCATTTTCGCAAATGGTGTATTTTTTATGGTTTTGAAAAAACCAACATACTTAAAATCTCCAAGGGCTCTGATTCCAAATAAAGTCGGAATCAACCATGGCAGTACCCTGTTTAATATGGCTAAATGTCGAATTTCTATATAATTTTGAAAATAAAATATACTTATAAAGACCAGTATCAAACCCACCAATACCGTAGCAAGTGTACTTGGATTTAGCATTTTACGCCCATCTACTCCTGTTGGAATAGCGGTATCTATAGCCCATTTGCCACCTGCTGCCCAATAAAAATGAATAAGTCCAAGCAATAAAAATATAGAGCCTAATATAATTTGTATGATGTTCATAATAAGATTTTAAAACCTAGCTTGATTAAGAATATTTTCAATCAAGCTAGGGTTTTTTTTAAACTACATTTTAATAATTGTCCTAGTTATCTGTTCTGATCCAGTATTTAAAATCAACATATAAGATCCTGATGGATAAGAAGTCAAATCAAATGAATATTGATTGACACCTTTTGAAGCATCAATTTCTTTACTCATCATTTTTTGTCCTTGTAAGTTGTATATTGATATTTGACCACTTAAGGCTGATTTTATATCCATTTTCACAAAAATGGAATTCGTAGTAGGATTTGGCGATACAGTCATTTGCTCTATTGCTTCAATATCATCCGTATTTACATCCAAACTTCGCTCTCCATCTGCAAACCATCTTCCCCATTGGTGACCTGGTATTAAAACTGCCGCAGAATTCTCAACGCCTTGTAACTTGTCCTCTGTGATATCTACTCGTGCCAAAACATCATTTCCATCATTATCTTGAGCGTTGAAAAGTATTTTTGTATCATCCGTGGAGAAATTTGGATAATTGATTACGCCATTGATGAAAATGGCTGGATCACTGCTTTTTCCAGTTTGAGTATTATTAGCCATTAATAGATAATTTCCACTTTGATCTATAAAATCAAAGGTAACAATGTAGGGTGAGTTTTTAGCAAAAGATGGATTTCCTACGCTGGTATTTTCTGGCAAACCAGAAAATAATTTTGATACAGTTCCATCTCCCCAATTATCGATTGAATTATCCCACACTTTCGTAAATCCAATATCCCAATAGTCTAGATTGGTTCCAAATGCACTTTTTAATTCATTGAATGCATCGTACATGATGTATTCTCCCGATAAATCAAATTCCATAGCATCGGCATATTTTACATCTCCTGTACTCACTCCTTGTGTATAAGTGGGGTTGTAAAGTTCGAAATTTTTCCATGCTTGTACACCAAAGTCATATACAGCAATTGCATTTTCAGTTTGGTCTGTTAGTGCTGCGATTCTATTCCCATCTTTTGAAACAATAACATTTCTCCATATTGCTTCATTTTGCAATACTTCGTCTTTTGTATTTCCTGTACTCCAATCTAGGGTTATCAAATGAATCGTTTTGTCTGTTGCAACATATACGATGTATTGCCCATCATCGGTGATACTTGGATTGCTTTTAGTTCCTAATTGGCTAACTCTAACAGGATTCTGACCATTCGTTTGAGAAACGAAAATATAATTTTGGTCGTTACTTACAGATAAAATATGTTGATTACCACTATTTTCATCTATGTCTGTTTGATGGTTATTTCCACCCCCAGTATTTCCACCACCAGAATGTCCACTACCAATTTCTACTTGATTAAAAGCGTTTTCAATAGCTGTCAATTCGGTACTTCCTGCTCCAAATAGTTGTTTTGCAGATTCTACCAATGCGACTCTTAAATCAATAAATTGAGAAGATTTTACAAGATAGTTTTTCAAGGCATTGTAATAAATGGATTCTGCACTACTTTTTCCAATATTTGTAGCTACTAGATAGTACGCATGATTTAAAATACCAGAATTCAAATGTACTCCACCGTTATCTCCCTGTGGTGTTTCGGGCAATGTTTTGTACTCGGACATTTTGGCGGGTTGCCAATATTGGTCGTTAGGACCACCCCCATTGTGTGGATTTTGCATATCTCGTAATGCTCCTGATGGGAAATAATTGGTATTGACGACGCTTTCTCCTAACTGCCAATTTTTGCGTTCAATCATAGATCCAAAAACGTCGGCAAATGACTCATTCATTGCTCCTGATTGGGAAATATACTCTAGATTGGCGGTGTTTTGAATGACGCCGTGGGACATTTCATGTCCACCTACATCCAAGGCTTTTTGCAATTTATCAAAAGCTACATTTCCATTTCCATAAAACATGGCATAGCCGTTCCAAAAGGCATTATCCATTTCTTTTCCTTGATCGTCACGGATATTAATTAAGGAAACGACATTTCCGCCTTGTCCATTGATGGAGTTGCGGTTATGTGTAGTTTTATAGTAATTAAAAGCTTCTTTTGCATTGAAATGAGCGGAAACAGCTTCTGGATTCCAAGCATTATTTCCTGATGTAATATGTGCGGCATTAAAATTTGAATTATTGGGATTACCTCCTTGACCATCAATCGTCCATAATACGCCAACAGGTTTGTCTGGCATACTTGATTGTCCACTTTTATACATGGCTAAGGACGCATCCATCATAAAATAAGTACCTCCTGTTTTATAGGTATGAATGGTTTGTGATGCACCATTTAAATCCGTTGCGTGGGTTGTTTCGTCTCCTTCGGGATTAAGTAATTCGGATTTTGTACAAGATTGGGGCACAACATTTTTTTTATGATTTGAAATGTTGTTTGAACAGGCATGAAAGTCAAATTCGGGT
>CAZOHX010000479.1:0-3059 GCA_964579315.1 uncultured Saprospiraceae bacterium | reverse complement strand
ATTTGCAAAATTTGACGCAGAATGACTTGTAAACCAAGTTGTTTCGTGTATAGAACTCCAACGGGACTTGCTATGCTGTTCATTTTGTGGGTTTGCAATTTACCCCGAATTTTCATTCGGGGTTATTTTTGGTGAAACCCCTTTGGGCCCTTTGGGGTTTTTGTGTTGAAAAACCAAATAAATTTATAAAAAAGATATACGTAAAAATATGTGTCCAACTACTTACTTAAATCTCCCACTAGATATATTCACACACTCAGAAAATACAATAAGAACCACTATTTTCTACGAAAATCCCAACCTTCATAATTTCGAAAATAATTTTCAGGTTTTTTATCAATAATATAATTTCCGATAGTGACAGCAGAAAACTTATCTTTGACAACAATTGTATCTACTACATTATATTTCAATTGATTTAATTTACTTTTACGACCATCCTTATGTCGATTGATCATTATCCAAGGATTTGCTTCAAAATCATTGAAATGATAAGGGTTTCGGATTACTTTATTCGCTTGAATTTTACATTTTTCAGCACCAAATAAAGAAATTCCATGTGGATGATCAATAACTACCAAATTATTTTGAATAACCCAATCTTTTTCAAAGCCATCAAAACAAGCAATACCTTGGACGACTTTTGATTTTAGAGGCAAATCAGGTTCAAGAATACTGATACAATTATTTTGAATGATTTTTATACGTTCTATAGGTTTGTCAAAAGTCCAAGATTGAAAAAGATCATCATGATTTCCGTCCTTATCAGCATAATCTGCAACAACGGCATTTTTCAAAGTATTTCTTATAAATTTATTATCATTTCCTGTGTTTCGAATAGCATCTCCCCCAAAACGATCGACAATATTATAACTTACTTCGTTAAAATTATTATCTATTTGAATGGCATGAAAAGTATTTTGAATGAAATTATTCATCACTTTACAATGTTTTCCTTTGATGGAAATACCGCTTGCTGCATTTTCATCCCAATCTTGTTGAGTCCATGATTTTGAATCTTCCACCGTTTGAATGGTACAATTGACAATTTGAATATTTTGAGATAATGAATCTACATCAATTAAAAATGGATTATTCTTTAAAAAATGTGGAGCAGGACAAACCCATAATCCTTGTAATTTAATGTTTTTAGAATTTTTGATTAGAACTTGACCGATTTGTACCTCCGAATTTACATCCGTTACAAATGTTAGATCATGTTTACCTTCTATAAAGATACTTTTATAAAATCCTGCTGAGAGATAGATAATTTCTCCATTGGGAATATGCTTACAATCTAGATTTCCATTAGGACAATCCGTCAATTTCACATTTTTTATTGGCGAATTGGGTTTCAAGATATTGATATTACAATTTACAATAGATTTTTGGTCTCCATCTTCAGCAATCAATTGAATTTTTGATTTTGAAGAAGATTTTGGTGCTTTGACATCGAAATATCCAGTTCCATTTTGAAATGTTTGCATCGTTACAAAATCAGGAAGTTTTGTAGTTGAAAATTTCACAAGATCCAAATGGTCATCAATGGCAGCAAAAGGTATTTTCATCTTTGAATTAGCCAACATCTCTTGTGGTCCGAAATAAGACATGATTAAACTATTGTAAATTTCAATCTGATTATGCGTTGAAGATTGACTTTCTGTTTTACTAGCACAGGATTGCATCAAAATCAAGGTAAAAAGTAAATGATAAATTTTCATTGCTATTATTATTTATTACAGCACAATATAGCACAATATTAGCATTTTCAGAAAGATATTATCCAATGAAAAAAACACTAAAAAGGAATACAATTTTAAAATATTGACTAATAACGAGTTCTTATTTGTCTTTTTTAGACAATACACGAAAATAATTCCAATAAAATTAGTTATCTACAAATATTATTCTTATTTTTATAAAATACAACCTAAATTATACTTCAAAAGATAAATATTTGTCCAAATGGATGAATAAGTTGGTTTATTTTGTATAAAATTTCATTCGAACAAATTGGAATACCGTTGATGTACTCTTTATAAGTATTTGGATATACGTTTTCAAGAAATTTCACGAAAACTATGTGTCCTCCTACTAAGCGTATCATATATTTATTTACCCGTTAAAACCTATTTGACATGGCAGAAAAAAGACAATTTCTAGGATACTCGCTTAAAGAAGAAAGCGTAGAAGTATTAGATCAAAACATCTTACAAAAAACATTTGTAGTTGATGTTCATTTTCCATTTGCAGGATATCATGGTCATGGTGGTATTTATGACCCTTCACATCCAAGAGCGATTTTATTTATGACAAAAGAAAAACATTCATTTGAGAATGTATTAAGAACCACTGAAAAATTAAAACAAATCTTTAATTTTGAATTGATAGCTGGACCTTGTGAAGTTACAGTTTGGAACAAAAAGATTCCAGGTATTAGGGTGAAAGGAATTCCAACCTATCAAGATATTATGCATGTGCAACATGCTTTTCGGGATGAAGGCTATGCCATGAGAAGATCTAATAAAATAAAAGATGCCACGGTATTAATCAAAGTAAAGAAATTTTTCAATGTTGAGTATATTGACGATGGCATTTGCCGAGATTTAAATGACCCCTTAATGAGTTATATCGAAGTACCCGAAAAATTAAATTGGGAGTTGTTTAGAAAAAAAACTGGCATTATAAAAAGCAATGTATCTGATAATCATTATGATATTGTGGAAGGTATTTTCTATAAAGATGGAAAAGTACAAGATATGCTACGGATTATCAAACCCGATATTTCGTTAGACTTATTACAACAAATTAGAGATCAATATTGTGGGAATCTAAGAATGGCCTATTAAATTGTGTTTACAAAGGTTAATTCTAGTGATGAAAGTATGCCCCAACGACATTGGGACGTACTTTCGTAATGAGCTATAAAATTAAAAACTGCATTGTGTGGTTTTGAATTTAATTCCGAAAAACGCCATCTGTCTTCAAAATCCAATTATCCGTGCGAAACGGTAAGGCTGGAAATCCCTTGGAATTATATAAAGATGCAGGTTGCGGAT
>CAZOHX010000478.1:0-3061 GCA_964579315.1 uncultured Saprospiraceae bacterium | reverse complement strand
AAAGTTCCCCAACAGATAGTTCCACTTGCAATATGCGTAACTTTATATACTAAAGTCTTGCCTGCTTGCTCTGGTCCTACGATATCATGTGCTACTGGATAATTTGTAGTTCTTGGATCAATTGGGAATCCCAATCTATCATAATCTCTGTGCTGTGATGCCAATTCCTGTACAACCAATGGTTGTCCATTCTCATCCATTACAGTTACTTCATATTCTGAACTTACTCCGTAGAATAGATTTGCTCCATATCCACCAAAGTTAGACTCCCAAAAATCAACCCACTCATCTATACACTGTGGCTGATTTGGCATCTCTAATACCATATCTGGCTTAACTCTGATATAACACTCTCCTAAATCATCAATTACATTTCTGTTTCCGTTATCATCATCTCCAACTTCTGGTTGTGCTAATGAAATCTTAACGTTATCATTACATGTTAACTCTGGATTCAAATCTTGTACGATATTCAAATCTGTTGTACACTTAGTGATAATTCCATCACAGTATGTTAATTCATATACTACTTTGTGATTTCCTGCTGGGATGTTCAAAAATTCAGCTCCTGCTACAATTGGTGAAGACAATGCTAAATTTGGCATTCCATGCAATAACAAATATACTCTTTGCCCTACTGTACATCCTAAGGCATGATTCATTTGTGGGTAACACATTTCTGGTGTCAACTCATCTAAATCTACATCTGCAATACAATTACTATATGATCCAGGTACTCCTGAACTTAAATCAATTGTTGGCAAAGCAGGACATGTTGGCTTACATGGTATTGTGAAATTCTGACGCAATTCTGCTGCCAAACCATTCAAGCCTAATGCCAATACTTGTGATTGACCATATCTGTTATCAAAGAATGAAAATCCATTTCTTGTATGAATCTCTGTTCCATACATAAGATTTGGTGTAATCAATTCCCACAATCCACCAAACCATGACTGGTTGTGCTCAACTTGTAAAGTAATTTCATACTCTTCACATAAATCTAATGTAAATGCTTCAAAGAACTGCTGTCCTGGTGCTGATCCTGCATACGCTTCTGCGTTTACATAAGCTACTCGCTGACCTAGGTGATTTGTAATCTCCCATGACTGTGCTTCTGGGAATGCTCCCATTGTTACTCTAGCTTCAAAATTCTCTGTTGTATTCTCACATGTATTATTTGGACAATTTGCTTTGAATCGCTTCGTATCTGAAGGTGGATTTGGTCCGTATGATCCAGCCACATTATTTACATCATTCAAAATTTGACTAAAATCATTACTTGCATACCAACTATGTTCCCAATTATTAGCACCTTCCATATATCTCAAATCAATAAACCCACCATCAGATACACAAAGTTTAATAATTTTCAAACCTTTATCTGAAGAAGACAAAGTGTATGCTACTTCAACATCTTCATTTACAGATACCATCATTTTAGCACCATCCCATCCATCACCTGCACTATCTTTCAAAACAACAAATGTTGGACAACTACCATTAGAACATCCACAATCAACTATTTCAAATTGTTGATAAATAGTTTGAGTACATCCAGGAAATCCAACTGTTGGTCCATGTCCCTCATCTGGTGCATCGAATGTATATGCGACGGTGTAGCTTCCTTCAGGTAAATTAGAAGGATTAAATACTGTTCCGCTCGCAACGGGTCCAAATACACTTGCTCCAGTACTATTCAGTATTTCAAACTCATCAGAATCAGCAGCTACTAATCCACTTCCATCCCCACGATCGGCTTGACCATTTAAGACCGTTTCATAAATTTTTCCTGAACAGAAAAAGTCTGGAAAATTTAAGATTTCTGGCTCAGGATAATAGCAAGTATTTGCTACTTCATTGGTCATAAATCCAAATGCAACATTTTCTGCAGTTAGTGAATACCCCAATGCATCTACATGTACTCCAGAAAATTCATACAATGAAGCTCCAGGTATAGTTGGATGTGGCCCAACTTCGACAAATAAATCTCCAACCATTACAGGTATTGGTGCAGCAGGTGGAGCTGGACTAGCAGCTGTATATAAACCTGTGACCGTTTTAACACTCCATGTTTGTCCAGGAGGAGCTGCAATTGCTACCACTTCATCAAATTGACCATTGATAGTTGTTGTTGCATTATCTTTGCATAAACAAGGATCAGAAATAGATAAATTATTATTACAATCAATAACTGTCACATCAACTGTAATATTTGTTGGATTCAACGTACATCCATTTCCATCAGTTACAGAAACAACTTCATATGTAACAATATCAAAAATAGCAGGAGGAGTAATAGTCGCATTAGGTATTATTGATATATTATCACCACTTGTATAATTCGTTTCAGTAAAAGTTGTTGTTCCGTCTGTATAAACTACAGTAAATACACCTGTTGGAGTAGTAGCAACCGAAGGTAAGAAACTGATACAATCTCCATTATTTACAGATGCTGTATTATAAGAGATTAAATCAAATTCAGTAGCACTATTTTGAATTCCAATCGTTGCAGACTTCCCGTTATCATAAATAGTACCATCCAAATCTACATCATTGTAAATAAATTTAATTTCATTTGAGCCTTCATAAAGAATCACTTCAAATTCAGCAGGATCAGTATTTGTTGAGCCATTATAATGAACACGTAAATGCCATTCAACAATTAATCGTCTATTGGGAGCAGTACCTTTGACTTCCCAGAATACACCACCCATTTCTGTATCAAAATCATCCCAAAAAGGCATTATCCCTTGCGTAAATGACGTTGTAGGCATATTTTGATTTAAAAAACTTACATTTCCCGCTGTAGTATTAAATAAAAGACCTCCATTATTTCCAATTCTTAAATCTGGAGTAGTATAGTTTGTACCATAAAATTCAAAATCAAATGGTAAGCTAATATTTGCTTCTCCATCATCTGTCAAATTCAAATCAGTTCCAGTTGCAGAAATATCTTCATAAGCTGATCCACAAGCTAAATCTACAGTATATCCAGCAGTTGTTCCTCCAGCGGAGATATCAAAACTTAAATTAATAGGTTCACCCTGACAAGCAGATT
>CAZOHX010000477.1:0-3065 GCA_964579315.1 uncultured Saprospiraceae bacterium | reverse complement strand
AGCAAACATCATAGAATATCCCGCTTTTGCAGTAATTCCTTTTGAAATTTTATAACCCACAACCATATCGACTTCTGTACCTAAGTTGGCATCCATCTTAGTTGTTCCTTTGTAAATATCAGCTGCAGATGAAAAGAAATGTGGGATAACTTTCGCAGAAAATTTATTCTTTTTGTAAGCCAAGTTTGCATTGATATCCATCAAACCAACAGAGCCACCATGATTTCCAACATAGAAATAATCCATCCAGCCATTAAATTTGTGATTGGTTCCAAACAAAGGAGCAAATGATTTGATGGTTTTATCAGTATCATTCATATCCTTACCTGAAAGATATTCCATACCTGCACCAAAAGACAAATTGCCCATGATTTTGTAACCTAAATTCAAAGCATAATAAGATGCTTTTACATCATTATTTTTAGATTTTCCTGTTTGGAAATAAGCCGCAGCATTTGCACTGAATTTTCCTGCTTTATAAGTAAATCTTGGACCTACCGTTTGCATATAATCCACTTTTTGAGTTACAGAATCTTTCTGATATTCTCCCCCACGATTCAAAACTAAAACACTCAATCCCAATTTATTAAAATCACCATGATACCAAGCATATTGGAAATTTTTATATCCTGCCACACCACTGTATAACTTATCGACTCCACCTTGTCCATCAGCATTCATTGCAAATCCAATATCTAACTTTTGATGTTCCGCAGGTGTGATTTTCGCAATCAAAGCATCGTGGCTACGAGCTTGTTGTGCCCAACCCACACTACCAAAAATACGATGGTCGTCATACACGATTTCTTGACGCCCTAATTTCAAAGCAAATTTATCATTCAAAATAGCTGTAGCCCAAGCTTCATGTAAATTACTGGCATTGTCCTTAGCGGAAAGCGTACTTACATCCCCCCAAACTCTTACATTCTGCATAGTCATACCCAATTGGATATTATTTTGCTTAAATTTGAAGTTTAAACGAGATCTTTGAGAAATAAAATTTCCTGCATCTACTCCTTTACCAATCAATGATTTATAACCGTGTTTGCTTTCAAAACGGGGTCTTATTTCAGCTGATAAATCAAACTGTTGTGCTGTTACTTCAAATCCAAAAAGCATAAGTAACAAACAAATATTTATAATCTTTTTCATACTAATACTATTATTTAAATTATTTAAATGTTTCAGAAGTAATCTAGTATATTGTGAATGATAAGTTGAAAAAAACCTTTCAACTCACCATCCATATTGTTTTTAATAAATATCATGTGTTGTATTATACACATTGAATTTTCCAGTTGGATTTTCTACCCAATCACCTTGGATAATCTGCTTCACTTTCAAAGTCTTATCGTTGTAAATAACGATAGCAGATTTTTTACCCATAAAGTAAGAAACCCATACTTCATCCCCTGCTTTGTTGTACTCAAAGTGCACTGCTCTACCATCTACTCCCTCGGGAGCTTTCAGTGTTTTAACCAATTCTAAAGTACGAGTATCAAATACATCAACTGCAGAATTCAATTCCGCTTTAGGGTTTAATGTTCTATCCAACCATAAGTGATGAGATTTTTGGTGAGACTTCACAAACAAAGATCCGCCACCTTCTCCAGTACCCTTTATTTCTTTCACAACAGTCCATTGACCTTTACCAGGGTTTGTTTTAATAAAAGAAATTTTATTTTCCCCTAAGTGAGATGTACCCCAAAGATTACCCCATTTATTTTTAATGTTTACACCACGTCCAGGGTGAGGTTTGATTCCTGTATCAATAATCTTCACCAATTTCTTATTGGGTACATCAATAACGACCACTTTATTACTTGCATTCGCCGCTACAAGGAAGTATTTCCCTGTTGAATCCCATCCACCATCATGTAAAAATCTTGCTGCTGGAATTTCAGTAATTTTTGGTTTCTTTGGATTGGTATAATCCACGATATCCACCATACCTCTTTCTTTTACATTACAAATCCAAACAGGATCCGTATGAGAAGCAACGATAGATGCGACCCGTGCTTCTTCGATAAATTCATGATCACCATCACAAGCTTTCCCTGCCGTAGGTGTTACACTAATTGGCTCCAAAGTTTGAGCATCAAAAATGGCAATATGGCTTGGATTATATCCTCCAAATACAAGATATTTATCTTCATAACCTTTATATTTTGAAACTTCTACAGATCTAGAATCCAATCCTGCTCTTACTTCCGCTACGATTTGTGGCACTTTAGGATAAGTATCGATCATTGTAATTCTACCGTCACGACCGACAGAATAGATGTACCTACCAGAAGCGGATGTTCTCAAAATATGCACGGCAAATCCTGTTTTCAAAACAGCCAATTTCTCTTTTGTATCTCCATCAATGATAGCCACCTTACCGGCATCTCTCATGATTACACCAAAATAATTATCGATATTTCTCTTATGCTGTGGCTTTGTAGGACGATCCGCTACGGGCACTTTCAACTTCCAAGTATCCTTCATTTTATCTATTCCAAAAGGTGGAATTGGAGGAGGATCTACTTGTAAAAAACGGGTCATCAATTCAATATCCTTATCAGAGAGAATACCTTTCCATTCTGGCATGCCCCCTGGTGTACCATTCTCAATAAACACTTTAATACCTGCAGCTCCTAAAGCTTTAGTAGCAGGATGTTTTCCGTCACCATCTGGCAACAATGAAGGACCTGTGGCTCCTTTCCGACTTGAGCCATGACATCCAGCACATTTGTCGAAGAAAATCTCGCTACCCCGCTTCATTTCTGCACTTGTAATTGAAATTTCTTTTGAACCAGCACCTTTACTGGCATCATCTACTTTTTTTGCAACTTCATGTTTTGTAGAAGTATTTCCATCTCCTCCACAGCTAAACATAAAGACACTCGATAAGAATAATAAGGCAAATTGTAATTTTTTCATTAGATAAAAAGTTAAGTTAAATATTATTTTAAATAAGTAATTAGCTACTTAATGCATAAGAAACCCCCTTCTACCCATTGAAAATGAGTAGAAAAGTTTCTTTATTAAAAATCAATTATTACTAGAGTTGAATCACTCTT
>CAZOHX010000476.1:0-3071 GCA_964579315.1 uncultured Saprospiraceae bacterium | reverse complement strand
AGCGAAACATCTTGCTACCTTATTTATCGAAGAGATTGGTGATTTTATTCAAGCTCATGTGGATAATTATTTTGCATTTACTAAATATGCAGAACAAATTGCTACATCCGCAAGCAGTTTTGATTCATTAGAAGATAATTTAAATTATTCACCGACTTTAATTGAGCGTTATATGCTTGAAATTTTATCAGATGAAATAGTTGGTGCAACACCTATAATTGTAGGGTTTTCGATTCCTTTTCCTGGCAATTTATATGCAGCCTTGAAATGTGCTCAACACATAAGATATAATTTTCCGAAAATAAAGATTGTTTTTGGAGGTGGTTATTGTAATACTGAGTTAAGATCACTTTCTGATCCAAGAATTTTTCAATATACACATTTTATTACATTGGATGATGGAGAAGGACCACTATTAAGAATTTATGAATATATAATGGGTTTTATTTCTAAATCTCTTTTAGAACGGACTTTTATGTTGATAGATGGACGAGTTTCCTATCAAAATCATATTCCAAATACCATTTTTCATCATAGAAATTTACCTGCTCCAGATTATAGTGATTTACATCATGATAAATATTTTTCATTTTTAGATGTTTTGAATCCTATGCATCGTATGTGGAGTGACGGGCGTTGGAATAAGTTGACCATTAGTCATGGATGCTATTGGAAACAATGTTCTTTTTGTGATGTAAATTTAGATTATATTGGTAATTATCAAAATACAACGGCTGAAGATTTGGTTGAAAAAATTCAGTCAATTATAGAAGAAACAGGTGTTCGAGGTTTTCATTTTGTGGATGAAGCTGCTCCCCCCAAAATTTTACGTGCATTAGCCAATAAATTGATTGAAAAAAACATCTATATCTCTTGGTGGACCAATATTCGGTTTGAAAAAACTTTTAGTTCCGAATTATGTGAATTACTTGCCAAATCTGGTTGTATTGCAGTGACTGGAGGGCTAGAAGTGGCTTCTGATCGACTTTTGAAATTAATCAATAAAGGAGTTGATATCAAACAAGTAAGTAAAGTGACAGATGCATTTGCACAGCATGGAATTATGGTACATGCATATTTAATGTATGGTTTTCCTACTGAAACCACACAAGAAACCATCGATTCATTGGAAATTGTCAGACAATTATTTCTTAATGGATGTATTCATTCTGCTTATTGGCACAAATTTACAACTACCATTCATAGTCCGATTGGGAAAAATCCTGAAAAATATCAAATAAAAATAGTAGGCCCCGAATTTAAGGGATTTGCCCAAAATGATTTATGGCATGAAGATCCTTTAGGTACTACGCACGATGATTTTACAGATGGTTTGAATGAAGCTCTTCAAAGTTATCTAAATGGCTTAGGGCTGGATGTTTCATTACAAGAATGGTTTGATTTTGAAATACCACAAACAATGATTGAAAATGATTTGATTGAGTCCTATATTAGTTGATATTTTCAATATTTATTTATCAAACCCATTTTGGAATATACGCTTTTTCAAAACAGGAAACTAGCTTTTCAAAATCAAATTTCGTATTAAAAACATGAGGCGAAATTCTAATAGCACTACCACGTTGTGAAATGAAAATATTGGCTTCCGTAAATGCTTTTTTTAGGTCATCTAACTCAAAATTATCACCCAAACGTACACCAAAGAGATGATTTCCACGAAAGTCCGTAGATTCTATTTTTCCACCCATTTCCGAAATGAGCTGAATTGCGTTTTTGGAAATATCATCACAGTAGTCTTGGATATTATCGTCCCCATTCATTTAATTGGCGGATAGATTCACTTATCATTGGTAGCAAGGCAAAATTGCTAGATTCTCCTACACTATATCGATGTGCAAATGGTTTATATTGTGGCTCGTAATCGATTAATTTTGCAAAATTGTCACTTTCCTTTCGAGCTACCCAATTTTCTTCTAAGGGAATACCATTATCAAATTTAGCATTAAAATAAGCCAATCCAATAGAATAAGGACCTAATAACCATTTGTAACCACCACAAATAAGAGCATCGACATCATATTCTTCCATATCAAATGATAGTGCACCAACAGATTGTGTTCCATCTACGATTAAATATGCACCCACTTCTTTTGTTCTTTTACGAATGGCCTTTAAGTCAAATTTTGTACCATCCACCCAATGAACATGTGGAATTGCTACCACAATCGTTGATGTATCAATAGCTTCCAAAATTGCTCTATTCCAAGCAGCACCACGATGTTGAACAGAATCGACAGATACAATTTTTAGATTTGCACCAACCTCATCTGCTTTTCGTTTCCATGAAAAATAATTACTTGGAAATTGTTCTGCAATTCCCACAATGTTTTGCCATTTTTGGATGTTAATATTTTGGACTGCTGTTGCAACTCCATAAGACGCAGAAGGAATAATGGCAATACGTTGGGATTCTTTTACGTTAATTAATTTTGAAAATCTTTGTTTCAAAAGAGTGGATGGATCAAAAAAATCAGTGGGTTAAATAAGATAGGGTAAATTTTTTTTTGAAATACTTTTATGTCCAATAATTTCTACACTTTTTAGATTTGGGGACATGTAGGCACAATTAATGTATGAAATGTCATCAGGGAGAAGAAATTTATCTTTTTGACAAGTCATTTTCATTGTATTGTGATTTATATTTGTGAAACGGTAGCAGTTCGCAATACAAACATACAAAAAAGAAGAACAAAAATATACGGAATGAAAAGCAAATTTATTATTTTAATTGAGGTAGTTTTAGTATTATTTCTATTCCAAAACTTTACATTTGCACAAGATGTGATAGAAGATCGATTTGAAAAAGCATACAAAGAACGTATTACAAAAGAGCGAATAAATGGAGTCTATATCCCAAAAGATTTAGGTGATGTTTTCAAAGAACTAAATCGACTAATTGATCAAAAATCTAAAATAAAATTTAAAAATGTACCAGAACCCGTCGCTGTACATCAACTCCATTTTAGTTTTGGTAGATGGATGATTAAAAATTGGAGTTTTTATGAGGGATCTAGGTTGTCAGCATATTTAAAAAGTCTAGGCGTCTTTGA
>CAZOHX010000475.1:1708-3091 GCA_964579315.1 uncultured Saprospiraceae bacterium | reverse complement strand
AAATAAGCTTTATTATCAATACGGACTCTACTGTAATTTATCGAATTTCCAAAAATAGATTGAGCCATTTCAATCTCGTGTGCTGTTAAAAATCTGGTATTCCATTTGAAAAAGGCCGAAAAAGATTCATAAATTTCGGGTAAACCTAGCAAATCAATACAAAGAAAAATAATATCTAGTAGATAAATCAATGGACTTTTGAAAGGATTTCTAAAAATATGTCGGATGAGCCTTTGCAATCGTTTTGGAAACAATTTCAAAATATCAAATAAACGCAATATAAAAGCCCATATTTTCATAGATCATCTATTAATCAAATCGAATCGCTTTCACAGGACTAATTTTCGTCACCAAATACGACGGAATAATCAATACCAACAGCGTTATCACCAATGTGCCAATATTCAATAACAGTATCGTTTGAACATTTATTTCAATGGGTGCAACAGATAAATAGTAATCATCTTCAGACAATTTAATAAATCCAAATTTTTGTTGCAACCAACTCAATGCCAATCCAATCAAATTGCCCCAAAATAATCCCAATATGATAATATACGCAGCATAATACAAAAATATTTTACGAATACTCCAATTGGTACTTCCCAAGGCTTTCAACGTTCCAATCATCTGTGTCCGCTCCAATATCAAAATCATCAATGCCGTCACCATATTGATAATGGATACAATTATCATCAAAACCATAATCACAAATCCATTAATATCCGTCAATTCCAACCATTCAAAAATGCCAGGAAATTTCTCCCTAATCGTTTCGGCATATAAATCTCTAGGAATTTTTTCCAAATAAATATAGTCGGCAATGGGTTGTAAATCATCTAAATCATCTACAAATACTTCAAATCCAGAAACGAGATTTTCGGACCACCCATATAATTGTTGCACCTTACGAATATCCACCAATGCAAAACGCTTATCATATTCTTCCAAGCCCGTCCGATAAATACCACATATCTTAAATCTACGTTTAAATTCATTTTTATCTTTAATAAATACAATGACAAATTGATCTCCAACATCTACGACCATACGATCAGCCGTTTGTTTTGAAATCAAAATATCTTTCGATGGAAGACTATCATTTAATTGAATAACACGACCTTTTACCAAGTGGTCTTTTAAAAAATCCCAATCATAATCTTTCCAAATACCTTTTAGTGCTATAGGTTCTACCCGATTTTTCACTTTTATGATACCTGGTTTTAATGCATATACTTGGATATGTCGCACCCCACCTTTGGTCTCTTTATCTGCAACAATAGGAGTATCATCCTCATAATTCAAATAATCCTTGGCATCCGCATATTTTATTTTACCAATAGTATCCAGAGATGGATAAAAATCTTGGTTTTTATCAATGGG
>CAZOHX010000475.1:0-1698 GCA_964579315.1 uncultured Saprospiraceae bacterium | reverse complement strand
GGTACAGATTCGGACGACCGATTAATGTTGGTATCCGTAATATGAATATGTCCCCAGAAACCAAAAATTTTAGAACTGATACCATGTTTAAATCCTGTGACCAAAGACGAAGTGATAATCATAACCGCAATACTTAAAGCAATCGCTACGATAGCAATACGAATAATCAATCGAGAAAAGGATTTACTCCCTGTCTTAGCAACTTTCTTTGTTAAAAAATATTCAAAATTCAAATTTCCAAATTTCACTTTTCCAATTAAATGCCCAAATTACAAACTTCATTCGTTGATTCCCTAAAAAAATAAACTTTTTATCCAAGAATGTAGCTTTTCATCAACATCATTCTTATTTTTGCAGCCGAATTCACAAAATTGTGCAAAATAAATCGAAATATATTTGACAACAGTCAAAAAAAAATAAAAATTGAAATTATGAATTTTTTAGAAGAATTAAAATGGAGAGATATGGTTCATACCACTACTCCTGGTGTGGAAGAATTGCTCGAAAAGGAGAAAATAGTGGGATATATTGGTTTTGACCCAACGGCACCTTCATTGACCATTGGTAATTTTGTTCAATTAATGCTTCTGAAATTTTTTCAATTATCTGGACATCAACCCATTATCTTGATGGGGGGTGCTACGGGACGAATTGGAGATCCATCTGGAAAAGACAAGGAAAGACAGTTGAAATCTTACAATGAATTAGATTCAAATTTGCAATTTCAATTAGAGCAAGCCAAGAAATTTCTTGATTTTGAAGGAGATAATAAGGCAATTGTTGTCAATAATTTCGATTTTTATAAAAATATGAATATCCTTGATTTTTTACGAGATATTGGAAAAACTTTGACCGTTGGATATATGTCATCAAAGGAATCTGTAAAAAAACGGGTAGAAACTGGACTTTCTTTTACAGAATTCAGTTACCAGTTGCTTCAAGCCTATGATTTTCAACATCTATATGACAATTTCAATTGTAGATTGCAAATGGGTGGATCAGACCAATGGGGAAATATTACTTCTGGAACCGAATTTATTAGAAAAAATGTAGGGGGAAAGGCTTATGCAATCACTACTCCCCTCCTCACCAAAGCAGATGGCAGTAAATTTGGTAAATCCGAAGAAGGTAATATTTGGCTAGATGCGAATTTGACTTCTCCTTACAAATTTTACCAATTTTGGTTGAATGCCGCAGATGCAGACATCAGTAAATTTATGAGATATTTCTCCCTTAAATCTAAAGACGAGATTCTCTCAATGGAAAAGGAATTTGTAGATGATCCAAGAAAACTAAAACAAGCTTTGGCAGAAGAATTGACCATAAGAGTGCATTCTCAAAAGGAATTTGATGCTGTTTTAAAAGTAACAGAATTGCTTTTCAATAATAAAGCTAGTAAGCAAACTTTAATGGAATTGGATGAAAAATCTCTAAAAACCATTGGTCAAGAAATTGATAATTTTACTATTTCAAAAAATGATATTAATCACGGAATTAACATTGTTGATTTACTCGCAGATGCTACTCAAATTGTAAAATCCAAAGGAGATGCACGTAGAGCAATCAAAGGAAATGCCATCTCCGTAAATAAAGAAAAAGTTGCTAGTCATGAATTGCAGATTGATACCACATCATTGCTTCATGGAAAATATCTAATGGTAGAAAATGGTAAGAAAAATAAGTTTTTGATTGAGGTTG
>CAZOHX010000474.1:0-3097 GCA_964579315.1 uncultured Saprospiraceae bacterium | reverse complement strand
ACAATTGTGTAAAATTAGGCAATTCTTCATTCCTAATTCTCAATTCCTATTGGACGCAGAGTTAAAAAGAGTTTCACAGAGATGATATTTCCTAAAAAATGAGATCTACTCATAAGAGAAAAATCTTCATTTTGAGATAATTCGTAATTCCTAATTCGTAATTCCTAATTCCCAATTCCCATTGGACACAGAGTTTCACAGAGTTAAAAAGAGTTTCACAGAGCTGATATTTCCTAAAAAATGAGATTTACTCAAATGGAAAAAATCTACTCAAAAAGGAAAAATCTTAATTTTGAGATAATTCGTAATTCTCAATTCGTAATTCGTAATTCGTAATTCCTAATTCTCAATTCCTAATTCCCAATTCCCTCTACTTCCGTACAATCTTTCTACGTTTTGAAAATTTATCATTTTTTGTTTTTCTCTTTCCAAACAACAATTTCTCAGACAAATCATTCCTTCCTAAAGAAGACAATCTATCCTTGATTCGACCACGATTTTCCTTTTTATACCAAAAGAAATATAAATGTTGATTTTCTTTCTCTTTTCTAGATTTTGCAGTGAAAACAGGTTTTAAGGTGTAGGGATGAACTCCTGTGTAGTAAATAATGGTAGCCACTGTCATTGGGGTGGGTGTGAAATCTTGAACTTGCTCCAATTGAAAACCCAAATCTTTGGTATCAGATGCCAATTGTGCCATATCCGTTTCAGAACAACCAGGATGAGATGATATAAAATATGGAATCAAAGGTTGTTTTAAGCCGTGTTTTTCATTGAGTTCATCATACTTCTTTTTGAATGCTTGAAAATGTTCAAAATTGGGTTTTCTCATGATTTTTAAGGTCTCCTTGGCGGTGTGCTCGGGAGCAACTTTCAATCGTCCAGATGTATGATTGGTGATTACTTTTTCAAGATAAGTATCAATGGTATCATCTGCATTTTTATTGTAGGATTTAGTCAATAAGTCGTATCGAATTCCACTACTGACGAATGCTTTTTTTACTTTAGGATGATTATGCACTTTATCGTAAATTTCTATCATAGATTGGTGAGAAGTATCCAAATTGCTACAAACCACGGGATGAATACAGGAAGGAGCTTGACAATTATCACATATAGATTGATTGATTCCTTTTAGTTGATACATATTGGCGGAAGGTCCACCTAAATCACTGATATAACCTTTGAAATCTTCCATTTCTACCATTTCGTCCACTTCTTTCATGATGGATTCTTGAGAACGAGATGCAATAAATTTCCCTTGATGGGCAGATATGGTACAGAAACTACAACCACCAAAACATCCACGGTGCATATTGACAGAGAACTTAATCATTTCATAAGCTGAAATGGATCCCCGTTTCTTATATTTTGGATGGGGCAATCGAGTGTAAGGCAAATCAAATGATGCGTCTATTTCCTTTTCATTCATCACTTGATAGGCAGGATTGATGACAATAGTTCGA
Organism: uncultured Saprospiraceae bacterium; assembly: GCA_964579315.1. Taxonomy (GTDB): domain Bacteria; phylum Bacteroidota; class Bacteroidia; order Chitinophagales; family Saprospiraceae; genus CAMZLN01. The sequence goes on along the minus strand of CAZOHX010000474.1, from coordinate 1,631 downwards.
TTATCAATATCTTGCAATATTCTTCGTCCAAAGACTTTATTGGATTCTATTTCTATGATTTTGAAATTGGATGCAAATGCTATTTTGTTTTTCAAACACTCGTCGTGACTATTTAAAGAAACTGTTTCCCAGTTTTTATTTTTGGGTAATTTATCTTCTTCTGATAAAATATATCCTGTTTGGGGGATTGTTTTTAAACTCGAAAAAGGAACACCTTTTTTCAAGAGTTTCATTATTTCTCTAAGGGGCTTCTCCCCCATTCCATAGACCAACAAATCTGCTCCAGTACTTTCTAAAATAGATGGCATCAGTTTTTCTGACCAATAGTCATAATGGGTTACTCGTCTCAACGAACCTTCTATTCCTCCAATTAAGATTGGGATTTCAGGATATATTTCTTTCAATTTTTGACAATAAACCGTCAAGGCGTAATCTGGACGATATCCTTTTTCTCCCCCTGGCGTGTAGGCGTCATTGCTACGCATACGCTTACCCGCTGTGTAATGATTGATCATGGAATCCATATTGCCCGACGTCACTGCAAAAAACATTTTGGGTGCTCCAAATTTTCTAAAATCTCTCAAATCATCTCGCCAATTGGGTTGTGGAATAATACCTACTTTTAATCCTTCACTCTCTATGATTCGCCCGATTACTGCTGCTCCAAAACCTGGATGATCGACATAGGCATCGCCTGTGATGACGATGATATCTAGTTGTTCCCAGCCACGCATTTTGACTTCTTTCATGGTGATGGGCAGCCAGTCAGTCAAGGGTCTTTGGAATATATTGTCGATTTTGTACTTCATATATCTATGGGTTTTCACCCATAGCTAATGGGTGTGAACCTACCTTCCTTTGTCGGTAGGCAAGCTCCTTTGGATCCTTTGTTTACAATTTTATGCCTTATTCACAATAATCAATCAATTTCACATTCCTAATTCTTAATTCATATTACCACCCGAATAATATTAGCCATTCCTAATTCTTAATTCCAAATTCCTAATTCCTAATTCTACATTCCAAATTCTCAACGCCGAGAATAATTAGGACTCTCCTTAGTAATTGCAATATCATGTGGATGACTTTCTAAAATCCCAGCATGCGTAATACGTACAAATTTAGCATTTTTTAAATCATCAACGGTAGGAGCACCACAATATCCCATACTAGCACGCAATCCACCTAGATATTGAACCATCACTTCTGCAAGAGAACCTTTGAAAGGAACACGCCCTTCAATGCCTTCGGGTACCAATTTTTTCACATCATCTTCCACATCTTGGAAATATCTATCTTTAGAACCATCCTTCATAGCCCCTATAGAACCCATTCCACGATATATCTTATACTTTCGCCCATTAAAAATAACGGTTTCTCCTGGAGATTCTTCTACTCCAGCGAGTAAAGAACCTACCATAATCGTAGATGCTCCAGCTGCCAATGCCTTGGCAATATCTCCTGTAAATCGGATTCCACCGTCTCCGATGATAGGCACATCTAATTCTTTACAGGCTTTATAAGCTTCATTGATAGCTGACAATTGTGGTACGCCCACCCCTGCAACAATTCTTGTAGTACAAATACTTCCTGGACCAATACCTACTTTTACAGCATCTGCTCCTGCTTCT
>CAZOHX010000473.1:0-3099 GCA_964579315.1 uncultured Saprospiraceae bacterium | reverse complement strand
AATTAGATTATTTCGAAAATTGAGATAAGCTTTATTGGGACTATTGTAATCCATGGTTCCTCCGCCCACGTGATATACTATGGCGGAGGGTTCCACAAATATTTTATATCCCGCTCGTTTTAATCTCCAACATAAATCTATTTCTTCCATATGTGCAAAAAAACTACCATCAAAACCGCCAATCCCATCAAAAAGTTCTTTTTTGATCAACATTGCCGCTCCTGTGGACCAAAATATCTCTTGGGCGTCATCATATTGACAATAATCTACTTCTGCTTTATTAAAAATTCGACCTCTACAAAAGGGATAGCCCAAGTAGTCCATCCATCCACCGCTCGCTCCTGCATATTCAAAAAAATCTTTATTGTGAAAAGCTCTGATTTTAGGTTGTACGGCTGCAATAGATGGATCAGATTCTAATCTTTGCACCAGCAAATCTAACCATGTGGGGGTCACTTCAACATCAGAATTTAAAAGCATCAAATATGGACTATCTACTTGTTTTAATGCTTGGTTATAACCTTCTGCAAAACCGTGATTTACATCCATTTCTAAAAGTTCTACTTGGTTTGTATATTGAGTTTTTAGAAAAGCAACAGAATCATCCGTGGATGCATTATCTGCAACAATTAGCCTATAATTTGGATAATCTGTTTTCAAAACAGACGGTAGAAATTGTTCTAAAAAATTACGACCATTATAATTGAGAATGACTATGGCTACTTCGGTACGATTCATATAAATGGTGCTACGATTTAATTTTGCGTTTGTTTATTTTGTAGCACTAAAAGGCTATTTTTTTTATCAATATGGAGTTGATGAACTAAATCATCTTTTGTTTCAAATTTAATGCTTCCTCTTAATCGTTTGACAAAACAAATTTCTAAAATATCGTTGTAAATTTCCTTTTTAAAGTCAAAAATGTGCACTTCTATTGATTTACGACCATCATTGGAAAAGGTTGGACGGTTCCCGATATACAGCATTCCATGATATTGAAATTGGTTGTGGCGAACTTTTACCGCATATACCCCCATTTCAGGAACAATCTTAAACGGATTATCTACTTCAATATTTGCAGTTGGAAATCCGATTTTTGTTCCTACTTGAAATCCTTTGACAACTTTTCCATTAATGAAAAAATCATATCCTAAAAGCATATTGGCTTCCTCAATTTGACCTGCACTCAAGAAGTTTCTGATTTTAGTAGAACTAATTCTAATAGCATTGATATCTTCTCTTTCTATTTCAATCACTTCAAATCCAAATTTATCTTTATGGTATCTCAAAAAGTCGATATTCCCAAGCCGATTAAGTCCAAATCGATGGTCATATCCAATAATGATGATTTTTGGATGAAATCTTTTTACTAGAAAGGTTTCGATATATTCATCTGCACTAATCTGTGAAAAAGCAACCGTAAAAGGAACAACGACCACATTTTGAATACCAAATTTTTCGAAAAGTATTAATTTTTCTTCCAACGAAGTAATTAGTTTCAAACTATTATCCTTAGGAAATATCACACTACGGGGATGCGGCTCAAAAGTAATAACTACACTTTCTCCTCCAATTAACTGAGCATTTTTCTTCAGACTATCCAGTATTTTTTGATGACCGAGATGCACACCGTCAAAGGAACCAATCGTAATGACTGCTTTTTTAAATGCTGGTAATCCTGCTAAATTTTTGTATATTTTCATAGCGGCACAAAAGTAGTGATTTTTTAGAAAATAGTATAAGTTGGGGGAAAATTGTTTCCGACACTTTGTACAAGAAATATTAGCAACCTGTAAAGCAAAAGCAACATGCAAGAAACTTTTTCAATTTTAATTTCCAGTTTTTGACAATTATTTCTATTTTGTGCAAACGTTTGCGTGTTTTTTAAATTTAGATTAAATAATTAATGGCTCAATTTAGTAGATTAGAAGTAGCTCAAGTGATGAAATCCACAGGATTAGTACCTTTGTTTTTTAATAATAATGTAACTTTGGGTAAAAAGGTACTCAAAGCTTGTTATGATGGGGGTGCTAGATTATTAGAATTTACCAGCAGGGGAGACTTTGCTTTTGAGATATTCGGTGCCCTAAATAAGTATGCATTGAAAGAATTGCCTGGAATGATTTTGGGAGTAGGGTCAATCACCGATGCGGGTGCAGCATCTTTATATATGCAGTTGGGGGCTAATTTTATTGTAACTCCAGTTTTAAGAGAAGATATTGCCTTGGTTTGTAATCGTCGTAAAGTACTTTGGTCGCCAGGATGCGGATCACTATCGGAAATATCTCGTGCAGAAGAATTGGGATGTGAAATTGTGAAATTGTTTCCAGGGGGTATTTACGGACCTGCTTTTGTCAAAGCGATTAAAGGGCCTTGTCCTTGGACAAGCATTATGCCAACGGGTGGGGTCACTCCTACAGAAGAAAATTTAAAATCTTGGTTTGATGCTGGGGTAACATGTGTGGGAATGGGATCCAAATTGATTACCAAGGAGATATTAGCCAATGGGGATTTTAATTCTTTGGAAAATAATGTGCGCGATTCCTTGAAAATCATTTCAAAATATAAACAAGATTGATATGAATTTAATAAAATCAATACTATTTTTTGGAATTTTTGTTCTGTGGGTAGGTTGTACTGGTAATACTGATGTAAGAGTAATCAAATTAGCTCATGGATTGGATGTAAAACATTCTGTCCATCAAGCTATGGTATATATGGCAAATGATCTTGAAAAACGGTCTGGTGGAAAGATGAAAGTCGATATTTATCCTAGTTCTCAATTGGGATCTGAACGGGAATGCTTAGAATTATTGCAAATTGGTAGCCTCGGAATGACCAAAGTTTCCGCTGGAGTTTTAGAGAATTTTGCTCCTAAAATGAAGATATTTGGCTTGCCTTTTTTATTTAGAAACAAACAGCATGTGTTTCATGTATTGGATGGACCTATTGGAAAACTGCTCCTAGATGATGGTATTCAATATTGGTTGAAAGGTATGGGGTATTATGATGCAGGAAGTCGAAGTTTTTATACCAAGGAAAAACCCATTTATAAACCAGAAGATCTTGCTGGCTTAAAAATAAGAGTTATGGAAAGTG
>CAZOHX010000472.1:2342-3104 GCA_964579315.1 uncultured Saprospiraceae bacterium | reverse complement strand
TTCCTGGATATGCCACAAAACTAGTATAAAACATAGTCTCAATAGGATGCGTTGTATTGAAAATAACTATATTTTCATCTGGAATATCTTTTTTCATCAAAATAATTTCTTGATTCCATACGGGATTCCGCTCTAGCGGAACAAAATATTTTAGGCGTTCAAGAGCATATCGTACAGGCAATAAGAGTATTAAAATAGCAATAAATTTAATCCATTTTGGATATTTAAATCGCTTTGAATAGATCGTTAAATAATTCCAAAACAAGCCTGTTATTATAAAAATGGCAGGTGCAGAAAATAATGTATATCCTGGCATTTTTGTTTTGACAAAACTAAAAAATAAATACGGTACGAATATCCAAATCACTAGAGCAATCCTTTTTAGAGAACGTTTTTGGTAAGTCTTATACAAAAACCAAATAATTGGAATATAAATCAGCTCTCCATACACAATTCTCATAACATCAAAATGATAAAATAATGTTCCCTCATGTCCTTCTAAGGCGGTAAAAATATGTTGAGCATTAAAGTTATACTCAAAGGCCGCTTCTAAGGGAAACTCATTCATGATAAATATTTGCCAAGGAACAGCTACAATTATGATAGAAAAACATAAAATAAAAAAATGCAAAAAGATTTCTTTGGTGGTAAATCTCTTTGAATTCCATAGAATCAACAACCAAATGGGTAATACAATTAATGCAGGTAACCATTTTACCAAAATGGCAAGTCCAACTGCGACACCACATAACACATTATAAA
>CAZOHX010000472.1:0-2332 GCA_964579315.1 uncultured Saprospiraceae bacterium | reverse complement strand
TTCAGCAAAAACAATAGCAAAATAAACGCCCAATTGGACAAAAACCAAAAAAAATAGATCTACGTGATCCGTTGCCGCTCTACCGCTAGCTTTCTCGATAATCATACCGTGAATTGAATAAAGAAAAGCAGCAATAAAGCCTACTTTTTTATTGTAAAAATATTTTCCAATTTGATACATCAACCAAATACCCAAAGAAGATAGCAAAATGGATGGAATTCTTACAGCAAAAGCATTTACCCCAAAAATCCATAGACTTAAGGCAATGCTCCAAAGTGTTACGGGTTGTTTATGCACCCATATATGGCTAGAAGCCCACGCTTTATAATCGTAATTTAGTATCGGAATATCGTACAAAGTCGGTTTCAAAGGGTGTGCCGTCATATTTTTGGCTACCAAAGCATGATATCGCTCATCCCAAGGATGCAGATTTACATCTAACGACATATAAACACGCAATATCAGACCTGCTAATACCAATAAAAAAAGTGCAAGAGAAATATTTTGGTTTTCATATTTAAATGAAGTCCAATAAATTAAAATTACAATTACACCTAGAAAATAAGTCATCCTTTTATTTTAAACTAAATTTTTATTGAAACAAAGGTCGAATTTATCTTCGAATTATTACAAACAACTTTGATATTTCGTAATTATTTACGTTTCCTTTTAAAATATAACTACCTGAAGGATACGATGAAGCATCAATCGATAATTGCCCATTAAAGTCTTTTTGGGGAATAATTTCATCCATCAAGACCCCATTTATAGAAAATAATCTGACCCAATGCAGTTGGTCATTTTCACCAAAATTGTTGATCTTAAATAAAAACCGGTTGAATGCAGGATTTGGTTCTATACTACAAATATTTCTTAGCCCTTTGCACCTTTTAATTTGCATTTTCTTATTTAATTTCCTGATTCCACAATCAGTTTTCATATTTAATTCAATATCCAATTTATACTCAAATGGATTGACATCCCATTCAATATTAAATTCATTACTCACCAATTGATTGCCAATATTACTGCTAATTTTCCATTCAATCTCAGTATTAGTATCAGAATAAATTTCGTCTAAACCTATCAAATATTTCATTCCTTTACATTCATTCACCCTTGAAGCAAATATTACAGGATTTGGAATACCAATATTTACATTTTTATATATTTTAGACTCACACGCTTCCAATTGATTAGGAATAAACAAACTAAGTCTTCCAGAGTCATAAGATTCCGATTTTAACACAATGCAATTGATACTCGAATCAACAATATGAAAATTATCAGAGTAATTCCAAATACAATCCAGACATTCTATTGGCTCAAGCACACAAAACTGAGTAGAATCTTCAATTTTACAAATATTGTTTGGGCCTACTATTTCAGAAATACATAAGCTTTTTAAATTAGGCTGAATTTCTTTCTGATATACCCGAATCCAATCAATAACCATTTCACCATCATTGTTTGGAATTATAGTATTGTTTAACCAATTTTTGTTAAAAGGTCCGCCCACTGCAAGATTTGCAATCACATCAATGGGATCCCCAATTCTAGGGAACTCCAAATTTTCACAAACTTCTGTGCCTTCTTCAAGAGGATATTCAGAAATACCACAACCATTTGAATCTCGAAAATGATAAACGGTAAAAATCAAAATATCATCCACAAAAAAAGTAACCGTCAATGGAGTATAATCTGCACTATATTTATGAAATTCATTACAAAAATCCATCTTCTGATCAATTCCCATTGGAAACCTACCATCTACCCAATTGATTGTCCCAACCCCAATCCTATCATCGCCTTGAGTTTCAAACACATCGATTTCTGACCCCCATCCAAACATCCAAAAAGCAGCAAACCAACCTTTCCCACAAGGTATCTTACAAGATATTTCAAATTTACCATATGTAGTAAACGGAATTCTAGAATTAATCATTCCCGATGACCACTCATAAGTATTGCCATACCATTTTACATTATCCTTCTTGCCTTTTAAATGCAAAAAGCCATCTTCCACTACAACATTTTTATCCAAATACACTTGTGATTCTCCATGTACTCTATCACCTTCTGAAGTACCATCGTGATTTTCACCATAAGGATAAAAACTAAACCAATTGTTAGTATCCAATAAATCACCTTCAAATTCATCATAAAATACTAATTTAAAGCTTCCCTCTTGGGGTTGTATGGTTTCTTTCAATTCAAATGAATTTTCACAATATCGCCAACCATCACAACTTAATGGAGGTCCACTTGGGTTTGTTCCAATTTGTGCAATAACAATTCCATAACAAATCCCAAAAATTAGCGTAAGAAAATA
>CAZOHX010000471.1:0-3110 GCA_964579315.1 uncultured Saprospiraceae bacterium | reverse complement strand
GAAAATCATTGAAAATACAGAGATGATTTTATCCAATTGCTCCATAGATTTGGAAGTCGGTCATCAAATAAATCGACAAACATTTACAGGAAGTAAAGATGGAGATTTTGAATTATTACAAAAATTAGCGATGGACGGATGTCGTAAAAGATACGGAATGTCCAATCGAAAAGCCATCCAACGCATTGAAAAAGAACTCATCGTTATCCGAAAACAAGATTTTTCAGCCTACTTTTTAATCACTTGGGATATCATTCGCTATGCACAAAGTTGTGGATTTCATCATGTAGGGCGGGGGAGTGGTGCCAATTCAATTGTTGCTTTCTGTTTAGAAATTACAGATGTAGATCCCTTGGAATTGGATTTATATTTTGAACGATTTATCAATCCACATCGAACATCGCCCCCAGATTTTGATATTGATTTTTCGTGGGATGAAAGAGATGTGGTCACCGATTATATTTTTAAAAGATATGGTAAAAAACATACCGCGCTATTGGCAACTTATAGCACATTTAAAGATAAATCTATCATTAGAGAATTGGGAAAAGTGCTAGGATTACCCAAATCTGAAGTAGATCTCATTATAAAATATCCTCGTGATATAGAAAAACACCATGCCCTTTCAAAAACAATTTTTAAATACAGTAAACGTATTGCAGGCTTTCCAAATTATCTTTCAATTCATGCAGGAGGGGTACTTATTTCAGAAAATGAAATATTTGAGCATACTTCTCTTTTGATGATGCCCAAGGGATTTCCCGTTACGCATTTTGATATGTATCATGCCGAAAATATGGGCTATCATAAATTTGATATGTTGAGTCAACGTGGATTGGGACACATCAAAAGTACCGTGGATTTAGTCAAAAAAAATCAGGGGAAAGCCATCGATATACATGATGTGGCTGCCATAAAAAACGATAAACGGGTCAAGGCACAACTCTATTCAGGTCAAGCAATTGGGTGCTTTTATATCGAAAGTCCCGCTATGCGTGGATTACTTTCTAAGTTAAAATGTGATAATTACATCAGCTTGGTCGCAGCGAGTTCTATCATCCGTCCTGGCGTTGCGAAATCAGGTATGATGCGAGAATATATCAAGCGATTTCATGATCCCAATTCATTCAAATACATACATCCGATTTTTAAAGAACATCTAGGAGAAACCTATGGCGTAATGGTTTATCAAGAAGATGTAATGAAAATTGTACATTATTTTGCAGACTTAGATTTGGATGAAAGTGATGTTTTGAGACGCATTATGAGTGGGAAAAAATATCGAAGCGACACCTTTGAATATTTGAGAAATAAGTATTTTGTAAATTGCAAGAAACGAGGACATAGCGATGAATTAGCGATGGAAGTATGGCGACAGATTGAGAGTTTCGCAGGGTACTCCTTCAGTAAGGCACATTCTGCGAGTTATGCAGTAGAAAGTTTTCAAAGTCTATTTTTAAAAACCTATTTCCCTTTGGAATTCATGGTAGCGGTCATTAATAATTTTGGTGGTTTTTATCATACCGAATACTATTTTCATGAGGCCCGTATGCAAGGCGCAAATATCCATCCCCCTTGTGTCAATCATAGTGAATATTTGACTACAATTTACAAAACAGATATTTATGTAGGATTGATTCATCTCCATAGTTTGGAACGAAATACCGCTTATAGAATCGTCAAAGAGCGAAAAAAAGAAGGTCCATTTTTGAGTATGGAAAATTTTGTCAATCGAGTAAAAATCACCACCGACCAAATAGATATATTGATTCGGATTGGAGCATTTCGATTTACAGAAATGAATAAATATGAATTAATGTGGGAAAAAAATGCCGTTTTTAATCCTAAAGTTCAATATGAATCTACTGCCACATTATTTGAAGAAGCGGTGGAACGGTACGAACTTCCAACCTTAGAAGAAGGCTCTTATGACCAAGCCTTTGATGAGATTGAATTGCTTGGATTCTCCATACAACCGCCATTTTTTCTCTTAGGAGAGCCACCGCAAAAACATCTAATCACAGCACAATTATTTGAACTCAATGAAGGGCGATTCGTAGAAATACTCGGCTATTACGTAACTCGTAAAAATGTACGAACTTCCAACCATAAACTCATGTTTTTCGGAACATGGATTGATACCAATGGCAAATATTTTGATACAGTACATTTTCCAAATTCTATCATCAAATTTCCTTTTAAAGGGAAAGGGATTTATCGTATCAAAGGGAGGGTGGTTAGTGATTTTGGATTTCTGAGTTTGGAAGTGATGGAAATGGAGCAATTGCCTTATGTGAGGGATGGGAGGTATTAATAATTCAGGGAGAAGTTGAGTTTACCCATACACATCTCCTTTTTCTCAACGGCTCACCTAGATTTTGCAAAAGCAAAAATCATCTGATTTTCTCAACTATTTACACCAAATTTATAATAAAAACCAGATTTTTTACTAATTTGTCAAATTTAGTGAATACATCATCAGAACAAGAAAACAATGGCAAAAAAAGTTTACATAGCAGCAACTAACCAACATATTGGAAAAACCACATCTACCCTAGGACTTGTAAAAGCACTAAATGACCACGGTGTCAATGTAGGATATTGTAAACCCGTCGGTCAAAAATTTATCAATTGGAAAGGAATAAAAGCGGACAAAGACGCATTTTTGTTTGGAAAAATGATGGAATTTTCAGTCAATCCTGACATTCATAGTCCAGTAATTTTAGGTAGTGGTGCTACATCCGCTTTTCTGGAAAATCCAAAACAGTTTCATTATAAAGAAGATATATTAAATGCTGCAGCTATCTTAGAAAAAAGACATGACCTCGTGGTTTTTGAAGGTACAGGACATCCTGGCGTTGGAAGTATAGTAAATTTATCTAATGCAGATGTTGCCAAAATGTTGAATGCTCCCGTTGTGATGATTGTAGAAGGAGGAATTGGACGAACCATAGATAGACTGAATATGAGTATCGCTTTGTTTAGAGAAAAAGGAGTACCTATCAAAGGAGTGATAATCAATAAGGTTTTCCCCGAAAAAATGGATAAAATCAAGCGTTTGGTTGGTTTAAAACTAAAAGAAATGGGTTTGGAATTATTTGGATGTTTGC
>CAZOHX010000470.1:0-3110 GCA_964579315.1 uncultured Saprospiraceae bacterium | reverse complement strand
CTTTTTGATTATATTAAAGAAACAAATGGGTATGTTTTTGTAAATGAAGGAGATGAAATCGTCAAGCAATTAGCTAAAAATTTGCAAACAATTTCTTACAAGGCTGTCGATAATTTTACAGATGATGATTTTTTATATCAATATGAATTACTACAGGTTTCTCCACATATTGAATGTAGATTTCTAAATTTTGAAAAGGAAAAATGTCTCGTGGCATCTTCTCTTTTTGGTGATTATAACTTTCAAAATATCATGGCAGCAATAACGATAGGTAGATATTTTAAAGTATTGGATAAAAAGATTGTTTCTGCCATTGAGAAATACGTACCACAGAATAATCGTTCACAGATAATTGAATTAAATAGTAATACAATATACCTAGATGCTTATAATGCTAATCCCAGTAGTATGATTGCGGCATTAAATAATTTTTCAGAATTGAAAAGTACTTGTAAAATTGTTATTCTTGGAGATATGTTGGAATTAGGGGCTTATGCTGAAAATGAGCATCAACGAATATATGATTTTGCTGAAGGCCAACATTTTGACTTGATTGTTTTAGTCGGTAAAGAATTTAAAAAACTTAATACTAGCTTGCATTTTAATAATGTATCTGAATTAAAACAATGGTGGAAAAAACAAAAATATCTAAATTGTAGTATTCTTCTAAAGGGATCACGTGGCATTCAACTAGAACAATTTCTTTAAGAGTAATAATTACTTAACCAAATCTCCGATAGGCAAATAAAAGTGTTTCGGGCAATTCATTATTGGTGGCTACTAAATAATCATCATAGCTGCAAGGAATTAATTGGTGACGAGTATTTTGTTTCTTAGTTTTAATTGGAAATTGAATCCACCAACGACCACTTTTTTGGCTTTTCCAAAACGTTATTTCTTCATCGTAGGATTTAATATTTACAATATATTCAGTCATACCTTTGGTGGAGACAGGGAAATCTTGTTTTCTGTGGGCTATTCCATCAATAGTGTACCAAATCATTAGGGCAAGTCCCTTTGCTGTTTGTTGGTTTTGATCCAATTGGTTTTTATAACCATAAAAACCAATAGATGTTAATTTATCACTCATTCCCGCATATCTACATAATTGGCAACTATCTTCGAGCGTTAATCCCGTTGGACTTGGATTATTTTGTGCAGATGCATCTGCAAAACGAATGGCATTGATATCAAAAATTACTAGATCAGCATCTCTTATGATTGGCTCTGTATCTTCAATTTTAGAATGTATTTGACCTAAGCTTAATAAGTCAAAAGTATTTTCATTTAGAAAATTTAAATTTTCATTAGAAATAAAATGTCTTTGGTATCCTAATAAACCAAAATGAAAAGGATTTTTAGAAGAAAAAATTTCATTCAGATAAAAGTTGGGGTCATTGGATTCAGGCTGATGATGTAAATTATTTGAAACAATTACCATGTTGATTGGGCCCATTTTATCTTTATGAGCTAAATACTGTACCTTAATCACTTCTGGAATATTTCCTAAAATAATCGGTAAAATATTTGCGTCCAATAATTCCTTAATTACAGGGAATACAAATTCTGGATTTGATTTTTTGAGATTGCCAATATCGGTTATATTTAAATCGACGAAAGGATTGGATAACTGAAAAAGTTCTTGACGAATATGGTCAGCTTCTTGTGAAGAAATTCCCAATAATGCTATTTTTGTATCTTTTAAGTTAGGGAAAGAATTTTTAAAAATATTTATGCCCTTTAAAAACTGATATTTTGTACATTTGTCCAAATTTACAGTTGTAGGTTCTAACCAGTTTTCTAACATAGATTTCTTTTATTCACAAAGGTAAAATTAATCTTTGATAATTTATTTATAAAAAACGTTCTTTGATTATCTAAAGACTGAAATTCAAGGAACAAAAAAAAATACCATGCAAGATTTATTAAAAAAATATAAAGAGAAAGTACCCGAAATAGTTTTTGAGTGGTCAGATCAATTAACGGATGCCAAGGGATGGGTTGTAATAAATTCTCTTAGGAATGGTGCTGCGGGAGGTGGTACAAGAATGAGAAAGGGATTGACAAAAAGTGAAGTGGTTTCTTTATCGAAAGTGATGGAAATTAAATTTACAGTAAGTGGACCACCTATTGGCGGTGCAAAGTCTGGAATTAACTTTGATCCGAATGATCCTCGTAAAGATGAAGTTTTACAACGATGGTATAAAGCAGTAATGCCATTATTAAAAAGTTATTATGGAACAGGAGGAGATTTAAATATTGATGAAATTAAGGATGTTATTCCAATTACGGAGGATTTAGGATTGTGGCATCCACAAGAGGGCGTTGTAAATGGACATTTGCATTCTCCAGATGGAGATAAAATTAATATTTTAGGGCAATTAAGACATGGCTGTGCCAAAATTGTTGAAAATCCTGAATTTGTACCGTCAGGAAATGGTATTAAATATGCAGTTGCAGACTTGATAACTGGATACGGCGTGGCAGAGTCTGTTGTTCATTTTTATGATATTTTTCAGAAAAAAGATATAAAAGGGAAAAAAATTATTATACAAGGTTGGGGAAATGTAGCTTCTGCTGCAGCCATGTATTTATCTTATAAAGGAGCAAAAATTGTTGGAATAATAGATAAACTTGGAGGGGTTATTGATAATAAAGGATTAGAGTTTGAGAAAGTGAAAGAACTTTTTTTGAACAAAGAGTCTAATAACTTGAAAATAAAGGGATTATTGTCATTTGATGAGACCAATAAGAAGATTTGGGATATAGACGCAGATATATTTATTCCAGGTGCTGCATCAAAAATTGTAACAAGAAGCCAAATTGACCGTTTAATGAAAAGTGGATTGGAATTAATATCTTGTGGAGCGAATGTTCCTTTTGTGGATGATGAAATATTTTTTGGACCAACTGCAAGTATTATTGATAAGAAAATTGCTGTCATTCCAGATTTTATTGCCAATTGCGGTATGGCTCGTGTTTTTGCTTATTTTATGGAAAAAGGAGCCATTATGACAGATCAGGGTATATTTGAAGATGTTTCTAATACTATTCGAGCTGCATTGGAGTCAGTACATGATGAAGATGGAACTGGAAAAAATATTTCATCA
>CAZOHX010000469.1:0-3116 GCA_964579315.1 uncultured Saprospiraceae bacterium | reverse complement strand
TACATCAAGATTGGGTTTTGATGAAATGGTAAAAACGCATTCTAATCAAGTAGATACGAAACTTTTAGAAAAGCAATTAGTTACAATGCTTAGTAATTGTAATAAGTGTCATCGTGAATATGATTTTAAGGATGAAAATTATAAATATCCAAATCCTGATGATCTTATCGTAAAATCATCATTCGAATTCGAACAATAAATAATATCAATATGAAAAAATTACCTTGGATTTTAGCAGCAATATTCTTTATTCTAAATATCGCATTAGTTTACGTTTTTGTATTTAAAGGTGAAACCGTAAATTTAAAGGATGGTCGAAAAGGGATTCCAGTGAATAAAATAGATAAATCATTTGTATTGAATGAAATGCGAAATTTTCTTGAGAGTGTTCAGCAAATCAACGAGGGAATAATCAAAAATGATAAAGATTTAGTAGTCAAGGCTGGCGAAAAGTCGGGGGGCTCAGTAATAGAACATGCTCCACAGGGGATGATGAAGAAATTGCCAATGGATTTTAAGGCTTTAGGATTTTCCACTCATGCTATTTTTGATGAGATTGCTGAAAAAGGCCGAACAAATTTTGAGCCTGCTCAAACTCGTGAACAAATGGCAAAATTACTTAATAATTGTGTGGCTTGTCATAAGCAGTTTAAGCTGATGGATACCGAATAATACAATCAAAAAAAGCACCTACAAATTTTGTAGATGCTTTTATCTCAGAGTATGTTTAAATTTTGCTTCAATTTTTAAAAATCAAAATCATCATCACTAGCGGTAGCTTTCATATCCAAGCCACCGACTACATAGGATGAAATTTCAGTTTCTTGTGGCAATACTTCCACTGCATCATTTCTCAACCAATGATTCATCCAATTCAATGGATTTGTTTTTTCGTTATAGATTGGGTTTAGACCAATTGCTTTGAGACGTCTGTCTGTCAAATATTTCATATATTTTATCAATAATTTATCGTTCAAACCGATGATAGAACCTCGTTTAAATAAATATTCTGCCCATCTCATTTCTTGCTCGGCGGCATCTTTAAATAAGGCATAAACTTCATCATCTAATTCAGCGACAATATCCGAAAAACCTTCTTCTGGTTTATTACGTAAATCACGAAGCATTTTGATGGTGATGGCTAGATGTTCGTTTTCATCTCTAGCGATAAATTTGATAATTTTAGCATTTCCTTCCATTTTTTTGTTTTCTGCAAATGCAAATGCACACGCAAAAGAGACATAAAAACGAACTCCTTCCAAAATATTGACAGAAACTAATGCTAAGTACATCTTCTTCTTCAATTCTCGAAGCGAAATTTCTTCCTTACCTTTCATGCCCATTTGTTGAGCTTGATACATAATCAAATATCTATAAAACTCATTGTAATGATGAGTCACAGCTCCAGCACGCTCTTCAATCATTGTATTATCCATAATGTCATCAAAAATGATTTCAGGATTGGGATATACATTTTTGATAATGTAGGAATAACTCATCGAGTGAATGGTCTCAAAAAAGTCCCAAATGATAATGGCTTCTTCTACTTCGGGAATAGTCACAGCTTGTCCAAAAGTCAAGAAAGGAGATCTACCTTGTACACTATCTAAAAGAATTTGATATTTCAGATTTTCAGTAAAAATAAATCGTTCTTGATCGGATAAGGTGTTAAAATCGTTGGTATCCTTAATTAAAGAGACTTCTTCGGGTCTCCAAAAAAAACTCAACATTCTTTTGGATAACTTATCGTAAAACGGATATTTTTGTACATCATATCTCTGCAAATTTTTCCCAGCACCAAAAAACATCGGTTCTGATGTAAAATCAATTTTTTCAGATGAATATAATGTTGGTTGCTTTTGTTTATTACTTTGTTTTTTAGCCATATTTTTATTTGCTATAAATAGGTGAACAATTAAATATTTGTCCACCTATCAAGTTTATTTTATTTCATTTATTTAAACGGAACATGCTCCGCCTTCACAATCATCAATTTCTATTTCAATTTCAACAGGTATATTCTTTTTAATATCCTTTTTTGAATCTTGTTGTGCCAATAATTGAGATGCATCACCAGAATTATCATTACTATTTAAATAGTACAATGTTTTCAGACCATATTTATAGGCCGTAGTTTCATGGCGAATCAAATCCCTAATTGGAACTTGATTGTTCTCATAGCGAGAAATATCATAGTATATATTCGTGCTGATACTTTGGTCAATAAACTTTTGAAAAATAGCAATAAATTTGACGTATTCTTCATTGTTCATATCCCAAGCCATCGGATAATTATTGGCATATGACTGATATCCAGGAATCAATTGCTTCAAAGGACCATACTTGCTCATTTTTGCAATTATTTTCTTTCTTACGGGATCAACGCCAGGTGTAGAATTGGAAACAATAGAACTAGAAGCGGCTGGTGGAATAGCACTCAACGCAGAGTGTCTTAGTCCATTTTTAGCTACTAATTTTCGCAATTTTTTCCAATCGCATTTTAAATTGTGTTCTACAATTTCATCTACATTTTTACAATAAGTGTCAATGGGAAAAATATCATCTGAATATTTAGTCCTGTTAAAATATTCACAAGCCCCTTTTTCTTTAGCTAAATTGGATGATGCCGTAATTAATCCATATTGAAACCGCTCCATATATTCGTGTATGACTTCCCGTCCACGTCTAGTGTCATAGTGTAAGTTGTTTTTTGCTAAAAAATTAAACACATCGGATACCCCAATGCCTAAACTTCTTCTGCGTTTTGTTGATTTTTCTGCAACTTTTACGGGATATTCTTGATATTCGATTAGTTCATCCAAGAAACGAACGAGCAACTCGGTCAATTCATCTAATTCATCAATAGAGTCGAGTTTTCCAAGATTGACATTACTTAAAATACACATTGCAATTTCGCCTTTACTTTTATTTACATCGACTAGGGGAGATGTTGGCAGCGTAATTTCTTGACAAAGATTACTCATATAAATATTATCTTTGAAAGAGCTATGAACATTCACATGGTCGGCATTCAAAATATAAATACGCCCTGTTTCATACCGTTCTTTCAATAAATTCATATAAAAATTCCGTGCATTGATGAATTTTTTACGAAC
>CAZOHX010000468.1:0-3119 GCA_964579315.1 uncultured Saprospiraceae bacterium | reverse complement strand
AAAAAAGAAGAAAAAGGGTAAGAAGGTAGAAAAAATGACTAAATAAAAAAGGTAGAAAAAAGACTGATATATGAGATATGCAATGGCAATAGACACTAAAAAGTGTGTCGGGTGTAGCGACTGTGTAGTTGCGTGCCAAACAGAGAACAATGTGCCAGTTGGGTACTGCCGAGACTGGGTATCAGAGACCGTTGACGGAGCTTATCCATTTTTAGAGCTCGAACTCCGGTCGGAACGGTGTAATCACTGTGAAGATGCGCCATGTGTTCGTTGTTGTCCAACAGGAGCTAGTCACATAGTTGAAGGTGGAGTGGTGGTGGTCACACATGATGAATGTATCGGATGTGGGGCTTGTATTGAATCCTGTCCTTATGATGCACGATACTCTCACCCCGATGGTTATGTTGATAAATGTACCTTCTGTATCCACCGGGTGCGAGATGGCTTACAGCCGGCATGTGTTTCTGTTTGTCCTACTAAGTGTATGCACTTTGGAGATATGGATGATCCAAATAGTGAGATTTCAATTCTTCTTAAAAAAAGAAAGCATAAGGTATTAGCTCCTGAAGCGGGGACAGATCCACGCATCTTTTATTTGATTTAATGTTTTGATAGAAAAAAAAGAAGCCCATAGGGCTCCGTAAAAAAAGAAATAACATGAACGAAGAAATTATCATTAGTGGGCGAAATATCCCTGGTGTCGATCCGAGTTTGCATATTTGGCACTGGCCTATATCCTTGTATTTGTTTTTAGGTGGATTAGCAGCGGGCATACTTTTTTTCGCCGCTTTATATACCATACTTGGAAAGGAGGAGCAAATGCCGGGAGCGGTGAAGTGGGCGACGGCTATTGTACCTTTTGCGCTGGTAATTGGTCTTGCTGCCTTGATTTATGATTTAAAGCATCCATTATATGCATGGAGGCTGTATATGACGATCCGGCTAAGTTCTCCAATGTCATGGGGAGCGTGGACGCTGATGGCCATTACGCCCTTATCGATGCTTTGGGTTGCTAGCTATATGCGCGAATATTTTCCTCGATGGGATTGGAAATTTGACATTTTAAAAAAAGCAGAAGCACTTCTTATCCAATATAGAGTAGCTATTGCCTGGGTGATGATTGTCCTTTCTGTGATTTTAGGTATTTATACGGGGATATTATTATCGGCATTTAATGCAAGACCATTGTGGAATAATGCCATCTTAGGTCCATTATTCCTTACTTCAGGCTTATCAACGGGTGCTGCAGCAATTATGTGGATAACAGGGTCTCATTTTGAACGGGACACGTTTAGGAAGATAGATTTACTACTTATTTCTATTGAATTATTTTTCATTGTCCACTTATTTATGGGATTTCTTGCTGGACCGGAAGTTCAAAAGGATGCAGCAGAATTATTCCTTGGAGGAGAATTTACGGTTCCATTTTGGATTTTTGTCGTCTTTTTAGGCTTGGTATTTCCGGCTGTATTAGAAATAATGGAAATAAGGGGGTACAAAATTCCCGTAGCATTACCTGCGGCATTAATATTGATTGGAGGGTTGGTATTTAGATTTATTATGGTGGATGCGGGACAGATAACAAGATATTTATATTAAAAAATAGAAAAATGAATAAGGATAATCAAGAAGGACCTCGTCCATATTTAAACCCCTATTTTGGTGGTATTCTTTTGGGTGTATTATTGTTAATGACATTTTATATCACAGGAAGAGGGCTGGGAGCAACAGGTGCCATTAAAAGTTCTGTTGTTGCGACCATTCAGGAGATTTCACCCGAGCATGCTACTGAATCAGACTATTATAGTTTGTTTATCAAGGAGGACAGAAATACGCTGAATACTTGGCTAGTATTTGAAGCAATTGGTATGATTGCAGGGGCTTTTTTAGCGGGGGCATTGGGCAAAAGGCTTACGTGGAAAGTAGAGCACTCCCCTAAAATAAAATCACGGACTAGATTGATATTTGCAGTGATAGGGGGCGCATTATTTGGAATTGGCTCTCAATTGGCAAGGGGCTGTACTAGTGGAGCAGCATTGAGCGGTTCGGCGGCATTAGCATCTTCTGGTTTTTTGGCCATGGTTATGATCTTTGGTTCGGCGTTTATGTTTGCCTATTTTGCGAGGAAGCTTTGGCTGTAAAGGGTAAGATATGCACTTTAAATTTAATAAAAAATAAAAAAATAAATTATGGGACCTTTAATTCCTAACGGTTTTATAGATGAAGGATGGGCTTATGCAATTGCAGTGGTATTGGGATTTTTCTTCGGAATGATATTAGAAGCATCTGGGTTTTCTTCTTCAAGAAAATTAGTAGGATCTTTTTATGGATATGATTTTACTGTTGTTCGAGTATTTTTCACAGCAACAGTGACTACCATAGTAGGTTTATTATACTTCAATTACATGGGATGGATGGATATGAGCAAATTGTACGTAGCACCTACTTATTTGTACCCCATTCTTACCGGAGGATTGATAATGGGACTTGGTTTTGTCTTAGGAGGTTTTTGTCCGGGTACAAGTATTTGTGCAGCAGCGATAGGAAAGATAGATGGCATCTTTTTTGTTTTGGGGATTTTTATAGGCATTTTTGCCTTTTCAGAAGCATTTCCTTTATTGGAAAATTTCTATTACAGTTCTAATTTAGGTCGATTGCGAGTGTATGAATCCCTAGGTATGTCGGCGGGCTTATTCTCTTTTTTATTTACCTTAATTGCCATTATATCATTTTTTGTTGCGACTTATGTTCAGCGTCGGGTGAAAAAAGTTGAGTACTAAATAATCATAAAATAAAGACATGAAGAATAAAATTCATATTCGAAAGAGGTATTTATTCCTTATTATTTTGTCGTTGGGGCTGTCAGTTGGATTGATATTTTTACCGGAGGAGAATAATGCAAAGGAGCTACCGGCGGATAAATTAATGATGGAGTTGGACGATGCAAGCAGATTCATATCAACGGATGAAGTGGCAGATATGATAATTAATCAGGATCCTACTTTATTATTGATCGATTTGCGCAAAGAGGAAGCGTATAAAAAATTTGCTTTAGAAGGGGCATTAAGTATTCCGCTTGACTCATTATTTAATAAAAAAAACAAAGCGTTTTTTGGAAG
>CAZOHX010000467.1:0-3122 GCA_964579315.1 uncultured Saprospiraceae bacterium | reverse complement strand
TCAATTCATTTGTTATTCTGAAATCTACAAAATAAATACAATGATATTAAATTCAAAACCAACCAAGCTTTTTATAATTTTAAGTGGTATTTTTATCACGAATGCCTTGGTGGCAGAATTTATTGGAGTGAAGATTTTTGCGTTTGAAGATACCTTTGGTCTAGCCCCTTTCAATTGGAATTTATTTGGTCAAAAAGGGTCTTTACAGTTTAGTGCAGGGGTGATTTTGTGGCCCATCGTTTTTGTTTTTACCGATATTATCAATGAGTATTATGGCAAAAAAGGAGTGCAATTTCTTTCCTATTTGACGGTCGGATTGATTTCATTTGCCTTTTTGATGATTTATTTTTCTATCCAATTGGTACCTGCCGATTGGTGGATTGGTATATATTCAAAAAAGGGAACGCCTGATATGCAATCTGCTTTTTCGAGCGTTTTTGGACAGAGTTTGTGGATAATTATTGGCTCGTTGGTTGCTTTTTTGGTGGGACAGGTTGTCGATGTGGTTGTTTTTCAAAAAATAAAAAAACAGTTTGGAGAAGGGAAAATTTGGTTGAGAGCCACAGTTTCTACCTTAGTTTCTCAATTTATTGATAGTTTTGTTGTTTTGTATATTGCCTTTGTTTTAGGTCCACAGCATTGGGAAATCAATAAATTTCTTGCGATCGGAACGGTAAATTATGCCTATAAATTTTTGATGGCATTTTTGATGATTCCATTTTTATATTTGATTCATTTTGCAATTGAAAAATATTTGGGAAAGAAAGATGCCATCCGTCTCCGAAATCACGCCATGGATTTAGATTCTTAAAATAAAATACACCACATTTAACCAATACCATTTATTTTCTCCTTATTTTTGTTTCTATGAAATATTTTTTTTTCAAAGAGATTGTCTTTGTAATAATTAACAAAAAATAAATAAGTGGCATTAATAAAATCGATTTCAGGAATGCGTGGTACAATTGGTGGGCATTCTGGTGAAAATTTAACTCCCGTTGATATTGTCGAATTTGCAGCAGCCTTTGCTTTTTGGCTGAAAAAAAATGGTGAAAATCCTAAAATAGTAATTGGTAGAGATGGACGTATTTCAGGACCGCAAGTCAATGGAATTGTGGTGAATACCCTACAGATGATGGGCATTGATGTGATAGATTTAGGTCTTTCCACAACACCTACGGTCGAAATTGCAGTTCCTCGAGAAAACGCAGGAGCAGGAATCATCATTACCGCCAGTCATAATCCTAAGCAATGGAATGCATTGAAATTTTTAAATTCAAAAGGGGAATTTATCTCTGCTAATGATGGTACTGAAATTTTAAATATCATTCAATCTAAGGCTTTTGCATTTTCAGAAGTGGATGATTTAGGTACTTATAAAAAAGATGATAGTTATATTGACAAGCATATCCAGTTGATTCTGAATCACGATTTGGTTAATCCTAAATTGATTGCATCTAAAAAATTCAAAGTGGTAGTGGATTGTATCAATTCTACGGGAGCGATTTCTATACCTCCTTTATTGGATGCTTTGGGATGTGAATATGTCTTGATAAATGCAGATGTCAATGGACAGTTTGCACACAATCCAGAGCCATTGCCTAAGCATTTGACCCAAATTTCTGATAAAATAAAGCAAAGTGGGGCAGATCTTGGCATTGTTATAGATCCTGATGTGGATCGCTTGGCATTTATTTGTGAAGACGGTGAGATGTTTGGTGAAGAATATACGCTTGTTGCTATTGCAGACTACATTTTAGGTAAAAAAGGAGGAAATACGGTTTCCAATTTATCATCAACCCGAGCTTTGAGAGATGTGACCGAAAAACATGGTGGAACATATCTTGCAACAGCAGTCGGTGAAGTAAATGTTGTCAATGGAATGAAGGCTTCCAATGCAGTGATTGGGGGAGAAGGAAATGGGGGAATTATCGTTCCAGAACTGCATTATGGACGAGATGCTTTAATAGGAATTGCCTTGTTTCTATCGCATTTAGCAGAAAAAGATACAAAAATGTCAGATTTAAAGGCCAGTTATCCTCAATATGTAATTACTAAAAATAAAATTCAATTGACACCAGCATTAGATGTTGATTTGATTTTAAAGCAATTAAAGGAAAAATACAAAAATGAAAATATCAATACGGTAGATGGGCTCAAAATAGACTTTGAACATGGTTGGGTACATCTACGAAAATCTAATACAGAACCCATTATTCGTATTTATGCTGAAAGCCATTCCCAAAAAGCTGCGGATGATTTAGCTGAAATGGTACAACAGGATGTGTTGGAAATTTGTTGATTTTTTTGAATTAGTATTTAATGAGAGAACTATGAGTTTAGAACAATATTTTAGTAAATTTAGAAACCAAATCATCGGTGTTGATCAGCAATTTGAAACTCCTTTTGGAATCAAACCAATTTTGTATTCGGATTGGACAGCAAGTGGTCGATTATATGCTCCAATTGAAGAGATTATAAGTCATAAAATTGGTCCTTTTGTAGGAAATACACATACGGAAACCACCGTGACGGGCAAATCAATGACCATAGCTTATCACAAAGCAAAAAATATTATCAAAAAGCATGTTGGTGCTTACAAAAGTGATGTTCTTATTTCATCCAATTCTGGTATGACGGGTGTGGTCAATAAATTTCAACGGATTTTAGGATTAAAAATTTATGAAAAATATCGCCCTTTGGTGGATTTGCCCTGTGAAGTACGTCCTATCATTTTTGTAAGCCACATGGAGCATCATTCTAACCAAACTTCTTGGTTGGAAACACTAGCAGATGTAGAAATCATTAATCCAACAGAAGAAGGGCTTTTGGATTTGAATGATTTAAAAAGATTATTGCAAAAATATAAGAAACGTAAGATCAAAATAGCAGCCATAACATCTTGTTCCAATGTTTCAGGTATAATGACTCCTTATCACGATGTGGCTGAAATTATGCATGAAGCAGGTGGACTTGTTTTTGTAGATTTTGCTTGTTCTGCACCATATATTGAGATAGAAATGCGTCCCAAGGAGCGTGCTCGTCATCTTGATGCTATATTTTTCTCTCCACATAAGTTTTTAGGTGGACCTGGGGGAACAGGCATTTTGGTTTTTGACCCA
>CAZOHX010000466.1:0-3123 GCA_964579315.1 uncultured Saprospiraceae bacterium | reverse complement strand
AATCTGATTATCAAATAGAAGTAACAGCTATTGATTTTGCCAATCATTCATCATTGCCACAAAAAATCAATCTAACTACTCCCGAATACAATTACCTAAAAGATACTTTATTTTGTGGTGCAAATTATCTCGATGCAGAACTTAATAGTGATAAAAAATTGGAATGGATACGTGCTCATCATATGAAAATAGGCGGAATAAATGAAGATTTTGATTTTGTAGGTGTCATCCCATTTAAATTGCCTGTAATACCTAAAGATGCAAAAATCACAAATGTGGAACTCATTTTGAATTTAGAAAAAATAGTAGGTTCGCCTTCAGGGAATATTGATTTATATGGTCTATCTTCGAGAGGATATGCAGATGTCCAAGTAAATGATTATTGGCAAGGACCATTTGATCATGAAACAGCTAAAGGCCATTCTCTTTTAGATGATTTGATACAGCCCAATACTCCACTTGGTGAACTCAAAACGGATAATAACCAAAATGAGAAATTAACCCAATTTATCGTAAAGCAATACAATAGTACAACCAACCCTGGCGATTTTATCTTCTTTCGACTAAATTCAGATGTTACGGATGAAAATGCGGGTTCTTTTTATCAAATTTCTTCTGCAAATAATGGAATCTCACAATTTAGACCATTATTGAAAATTTATACTTCAAAAGAGGTTGCTACTTCAAATATAGAAGTTAATCAACCCCTTCATATTACCCCAAATCCAATTCTTTCCAATCAAATTTTTCAGATTTCTTTGGATACAAAAACATCTTTGAAAGATGCTGAATTACAAATTTGGACAGTTGATGGAAAACAAGTGTTCACTAAACCATTCATCAATAAGGAAAAATTATCAACAGATCTTCTAAAAGGTAAAGGCATCTTTTTTATTAAAATTATTACAACAAATAATACTTGGTCTTGTAAACTTATTGTACAGTAATTAACTTTAATAACACTCAATTAATAAGTGGCAAAAAACATAGCAACAAAAGAGAAGATTGCGAACTTAAGCCCATAATTTACAACAACGATTAATTTTTATTTTCATTTTTCAACTATACTCAACATTTTTTGTAAATTTACAAGCACAAAATGAAATAAAATGAGAAAAATCGCACTAATCATTGCAAGTTTTGGTTTAAACTTGTCTTTACATGCTCAAGAAACTGCTCAACTAATCCCTAGTGAAGGTGTTTCAGCAAATAGTATTTTTAGGGGCATCATTGGTATGGTCGTATTAATTGGATTATCATACTTACTTAGTGCAAATCGTAAAAAAATCAATTGGACGACCGTAGGTTTTGGACTTTTAGCTCAATTAATGTTAGCAATAGGTGTACTTTATATCCCATTTGTAAAAAGTGCCTTCGAATTTGTGGGAGGGCTATTCATCAATGTCCTCAATTATACCAATGAAGGAAGTAAATTTCTGTTAGGTGGCTTAATGAATGTTGATACTTTTGGCTTTATTTTCATGTTTCAAGTACTTCCCACCATCATTTTCTTTTCGGCACTTACATCTTTATTATTTTATTTGGGGATAATTCAAATTGTAGTCAAAGGTATGGCAGTGATTTTGACCAAGTTATTGAAAATTTCCGGAGCGGAAAGTCTCTCTGTGGCTGGAAATATCTTTTTGGGACAAACAGAAGCTCCTTTATTAATCAAAGCATATTTGGAAAAAATGACCAAATCTGAAATCCTGCTTGTAATGATTGGGGGAATGGCTACCGTAGCAGGTGGTGTTTTGGCAGCATATATTGGTTTTTTAGGTGGAGATGACCCCATTTTGAGATTACATTTCGCAAAACACTTGCTTGCAGCCTCTGTGATGGCTGCACCTGGAGCCATTGTTATTTCCAAAATACTTTATCCTGAAACAGAAGAAATCAATACAGATGTACATGTCTCAGCAGAAAAAATAGGAAATAATATCTTAGATGCTATTGCCAATGGGACGACAGAAGGTTTGAAATTAGCAGCCAATGTTGCTGCCATGCTATTGGTATTTGTTGCCTTAATTGCTATGGTTAATGGTTTATTAGGGTGGATTGGAGATATAACTTCACTGAATGATACCATTGCTGCTTCCACTCCTTATCAGAAATTATCTCTTGAGCTTATTTTGGGATATATTTTCTCACCTTTAATGTGGTTAATTGGCGTAGCTAAGGAAGATATGGCCATGATGGGTCAATTGCTGGGAATCAAACTTGCTGCAAGTGAATTCGTAGGATATATACAATTGGCAGATTTAAAAAATCCAGCGAGTGCGACCCACTTAATGTACAATAAATCTGTTATTATGGCAACTTATATGCTGTGTGGATTTGCAAATTTCGCTTCGATAGGTATTCAGATTGGGGGAATTGGATCACTTGCTCCAGGAAAAAGAAAAACATTGTCAGAATTTGGTATTAAAGCCTTGATTGGTGGATCAATTGCCTCTCTTCTATCCGCTACTTTGGCAGGTATGTTACTTGGTTAGATTTTTTGATTGCTTGATTTTTTGATTTGGTGATTTAATCTATTATTTTATGAAAAATATTATTGTTCTTCTTCTACTTATTACGAGTTGTACAGCATCAAAAAAGGTTGGTATTAAAAAACTTGGTATGCCTGTTATGGAATTTGAAAATAGTTTCTATGATATTGGTACCTTAAAAAAGGGAGAAACTCGTGATTTAGAATATAAATTTTGGAATCGAGGAGATGAAGATTTGGTAATCGAAATAGCAACTACCTGTAATTGTACATTATTAGATTATCCAACAACACCTATTGAACCCGGGAAAAGTGGTATCATCAAAGCTCATTTTGACAGTAAAGATAAAGATGAACAAGAATTGATTGTCATTACAATCGTTCTTGCCAATGAAAATCCTAAAAACGGATACCCTATTGTAGAAGAAGTGAAATTTCATTTTGATATTGAATGATTTGATTTCTTGAATTAGGAATTCTTGAATTGGGAATTAGGAATTGAGAATTAGGAATTACGAATTACGAATTGTCTCAAAATTAAGATTTTTCTCATTCGAGTAGATCTTTTTTAATTATTAATTGTTAATTTTCTTCTAATCAAGATTTTTCGTATTTGAGATAAATCTAATTTT
>CAZOHX010000465.1:0-3129 GCA_964579315.1 uncultured Saprospiraceae bacterium | reverse complement strand
AAATTTCCAAGAATCGCATTTGGAATACCATATCCAGCTTTAAAATAACCGTCATATGCACGAGGAAGACGCTCTCTTTTTATAGCAATTGGTTTTATTTTTGGAGCAGGATAGTCAATATCCATCGTTTTTTCGGGAATTAGATAAACTTGGTCTTTTTTTGTTGTATCTAGTGGGGGCAGTTTTGGTTTTATATCCAAACGATCCGTTTCTTCCAACGTAGCATCAAAATTCTTAATAATCTCAACAGAACCCGTTTCCAAACCAGGTTGTGCAAGGGCAATTTTAGAAGTTAAAACCACCAAAAAGATAAAGCTTATTTTAATATATTTATTCATTTCTTTCTTTTTTTATTGTTTTATTTCAATGATTAGTTTCCTGATTCATCCATTTCAAGTGTATCATCAGGAGCATCTCCGTTCAATCGACTACTTTTATTTAATAAATCATTGACAATTTTAAGTTTTTCTTTTGCTTGTTTTACTAAATTTAAATCGTCCATATAATTTTCAATAAGTGCTTCTAAAGTTGCTTTTGCATTGAAATAGTCTTTTTCAGCAACTAAAATATCCGAAAGCAAAATGACCGACTTGGCAACCCAAAAAGGATAATTTGCATTTTGAGTATTAGATGCAATGGACAGTTGTTTCGCCGTGCCTAATTCTCCTTGCTCAAAATATATTTTTGAAATTAAATATCTTGCTTCTGCGGCTTGTTCATTATCAATGTTTCGCACTACTTTATTGAAAGCTACCAATGCATCATCATATTTATGCTTATCAAATTCAACCTTACCTAAATAAAAATTTGCAAAAGCAATCTGCTCTTTTGATGCCAATTTATTATTGACCACTTTATCGGCCATTTCATACACGGCATCCGTTTTTTTGATTCGATACGCACTTCGCAAGGCATCTAGTTGAGCATCAAAACGCTCATCTTCTGTAGTAGCAACTTTCTCCATCAAACTGAAATAGCGATAAGACTTTTGAAAATCTTTACTATAATTATAAGCTATCAACCCTGCTTTTTTAATCGCCTTGGTATAATATCTGCTTTCTTTTCGATCAATTACTTTTTCATAATATACAAGTGCTTCGTCGTATTTTTTCATGACCGCATAGGACTCTGCTATTTGGTACAAGGCTCTCAACGAGTGTTGTCCATCAGGATATTTAGAAATATAATTTTTATAGCCACCAATAGCCTTCGTGTAATTTCCGTTTTCAAACTGAGATTCAGCAGCGTTGAAAGTCAAAAGTTCTTGTTCTCCAGTACCCACATTGTAACCAATGGAGTTTTTAAATTTAATAAACTCACTGGTCTGTCCTAAATCAGTAATATAAATTTCCTCTAATGCGGCCAAAGCAATAGCGGCTTCATTTTCGGTAGGATTTCTTTTAAATACCGCTTTGTAAAACTTAATTGCATTATTGGTGTCGCCATTATTGTAAGAAATCAAAGCAATTTTTAAAAGTGCAGGATTGACTAAATTTGAATTTTTATGTTTTTTAACCAAATTGCCAAGTCGAGAGAGTGCCAATTGACTTTTATTCATGGATTGATAAGTAGTACCTAATTCGTATAATGCATTATCTGCAAATTCAGATTTTGGATGATTTTTTACCAAGGTTTCTAATGCTTCTATTTTTTCAGTTTTGTCCCCATTTAAACCACTAATAATTGCTTTCTGAAAGAGCGCATAAACATAATCTGACTGTTTGTGTTGAATGGCATCATTATAATATTTTAGGGCATTAGAATAATCATTTTTCTTAAAATAGCAATCGCCCGTTCTCAAAACCGCATCTCCCAAAACTTGTTTTTTAATATAAGTATTCTTGATGTTGCTTTTATTTCGACGAATTTCTTTCACCGCAGATTCAAAATAATTTAGAGCCTTTCCATATTTTTTTTGCTTGAAATAGTTGTAGCCCATGGTATAGTTTGCTGTTCCCAAAGATGATTCATCAGGTAACTGACTCATCGAGCGGGCTGCGGGCAAGAACTTATTTAAATGCCCAATACTTTCATCATACTTTCTCTCTCTATGGGCAATATCTCCCATCCAGTAGTAAGCAAGAATTTTTGTTTTAGCATCCTTAGGCAGTTCTAGAGATTTAGAAAAATAGGATTTAGCTTTATCCAAATTTCCGTCCTTCATATATTGGAGTCCTTGTAAGTAGGTCACTTTTTGATAGGTTTCTCTTAATTTTGGAGTCAATTCAGGCAAACCGTCCAATATTTTAATCACTCGCTTATAATCACGTGTATTTAGAAAAATATCACTCATAATGGATTGAGCCTCGTTGTAATGTAGTGAGCCGTATTTAAAAGATTGCAAAACGGGAATAGCATCATTGGCAAAACCCAATTCATAAGAAAGTTTGGCGTAATTCCATTTAGATTCTGCTTGTATTTCCTTATCGTATTTAAATTTTGCAGCTGTTCCAAACGCACTTCTAGCGGAAGATTTCTTACCTTCTTTAATATAGGCATCTCCTAGTACATAAAGGGCATGTTGACCTAATTTGGATTTCACCTTTGTCAATTCTTTAAGATAATAAATGGCTTTTTTATACCTTTTATTGATATATTCGGTATATCCAAGCTGATAAAATGCTTCTTTTTGCATTTTTCCAGAGCGTTCTGCATAGAATTCAAGAAAAGGAAGGGCTTTTTTATAGTCTTTCTTTTCAAAATAGGCTTGTCCTACCAATTGATTTATTTCTTTCACTTTTTGAATACCACCTTTTTTAAGCACAGGGATGGCATAATCAATCAGATCATCATATTTTTGTTCTGCAAAATAAATTTGTGCTAAATAATAAGGTATATGACCACGATATTTTTTAGATTTAGCTACTCGTTTAAAAATGGGAACCGCTTGATTGTATTTTCCACCAAAAAATAGCGTCAAACCATAATAATAATTGGATGGGTAATAATATTTATTTTCGACATCAATGATATTTTTTAATAAAGATTTGGCCTGTCCAAACTTCTTTTTTACAAAAAATGCATAAGCTTTCTTAAAAATAATTTCGGAACGTTTTTCACTATCCAATGAATAGATATCGATCATGGAGTAAAATTTGGTCGCTTTGGCATATTCTTTATTGTTGAAAT
>CAZOHX010000464.1:0-3130 GCA_964579315.1 uncultured Saprospiraceae bacterium | reverse complement strand
AATTTGGTTCGACCTACTATACTAATTTGGCATTTTGATTTATCTATAATTCGGATTACATCTCCAATTTGATATCGCCATGCTCCTGCACTATTGCTTAATAAAATAGCATAATCTTGCCCCTCTTCCACTTTACTATAATCAACTATATTCTCAGAACTTATCAATACTCCTTCGCTATCAAAGTGATCTGTGTCAAATGGAACAAACTCTAAAAATATATCTCCATTAAGTACCAAGGTCATATATTTATCATCCATTTCCTTTTGGTAAGCAATAAACCCTTCAGATGCGAGATAGGTATCTACATATATCATGGGTTTTGAAAATAGATGCTCAAAACTCTTTTTGTAGGGTGAAAATGCAATACCACCATGTACAAATGCTCCTAAACTCGGCCAAATATCATGAATAGTTTCCAATTTATAATGCTCAATGATGCGTTCAATCATCAAACTCACCCACGATGGTATCCCTGAAATAATTCCTACATCCCATTCAGGAGCTTTTTTGACTATGGCTTCAATTCGTTGATCCCAATCTTTAATATCTGATATTTTCTTCCCAGGTAAATATATCGGTCTAAACCAAAATGGGGTATTACTCAAATTGATACCACTCAAATCTCCAACCAGTGCTCCATTCCCTTGATTCAAAGAAGAAGATCCTCCTAGCATCAACACTCTTTTTTTAACCAAATGGCGGTGTTCTTTTTTAGCAAATCGAATGAAAATGCGAGTGCCAACCAACTTGATAGCCTTTATCATATCATCCGTGACAGGGATAAATTTGCTTGATCCAACAGATGTGCCCGAGGTCAATGCAAAATACTTGACATCTCCTGGCCAACTTATATTTTGCTCATTGTTGATGGTGCGTTTCCACCATGCATCGTACATTTTTTCGTAATCAAATACAGGCACATTCGCTTGAAAGGATTGAATGGGGTTTCGAGAGGATTTTATTTTGCTAAACTGATAATGTTGACCAAATTTAGTCCATTTTGCCTTCTTCAATAGTTTCAACAACACTTTTTGCTGTTGCTCCAAAGGGGAACGATTATCGGGTTTAATATTTTTTATAAGTTCTATCATCTCTTCTCAGGTATTTTTGTAAAAACCTTCTTTCACACACAAAGTAAAGAAAATTGTAGGAAAATTAAAACAAAATGAAGCAATTTTCAATTATAAAGTTTACAAAAAGCCATAATTGTAAAAAATATGGACTCTTATACTTACATAATTACACTTTGTACTATTGATGTTTCTATCTTTAAATTGAGTCTTCCTGCCAAAAGGTATAAAAGTAAGTTGATTGTCTAAATTGCAAAAACTCACAGTAAACAATAAAGTTTTAGAACTTAGGTTCACACAGCAAATTCCCAACAAAGTTGGAGAACAACTCAACAAAATATAGAAAAAGCTACATCTACGTACGTAAGTTAACGTACAAAATTACAAAAGTATTTCACACTACCATTTTTTTCGGTTCAAAGCCATTGCTTTTAGCATCCAAGAAGGAAGAGATTTTTCAGGATGACGCTTTCGCAAATCTAAATACCAATTCATTTTTTTTAAAATAGGAACTTTATGTGTTTCCACAAATTCAATTAAGGTTCCGTCTGGATCTTCAATATAAGAAAAATGCCCTGCGGCTTCTCCCATATCAAAACTATTACTGCTATCGACTGTAAAAGGATGTCCTTTTGAAGTACAAAATGTTCTAAATTCATCCATCCCATTCACATCAAAACATAGATGTATAAAACCTAAATCGCCCCACAATCTATCTTTAAAAATCTTTTGTCCTTGATAATCAATAGATTCTACCAGTTCAATCTCACTCGATCCTAGCATTTTACTAAATGCTCCTTTTCTTGGAACACTGTGTTTTAAAATCACTCTTCTTACTTGGTTTGCTCCACCATTAAGACGATTAAAATCTTCAAAACCCCTAGTTTCATCAAAAACTTTTTTATCATAGCCCAATATTTCGCTATAAAATTGAATCGCTTTATCCATCTCAGAGACGCCTATCACTGCTCCAAACACACCGCCTGTATGTACTCCGCTCTTGGTTCTAAACCAATCATTGGATTCTATGATTTCAAATACATTACCATATAAATCTTGTAAATAAAAATGTGGAATACCGACAGGATTGTTGCATAAATCACTTAAAAAAGTTACCCCTTTCTTTTTGAGTATTTCATAACTGACTTGGGCATTCTTAGACTTGATTTTGGTAATAAATATACCTAAATCTCCCAATTGGATGTCAAATTTTGCAGGGACAGGAACTCGACTTGTATATTGCCAAATCTCCATACCGCCACCACCCTGCATATTCAATGCAAGAATGGCATGCCGACTCCTAGGCACTCCTCCTGTATAGGGTAACATCAATCCAGCTTCGGCAGCTTCATCAAATACAGGAATATCCATTCCAAAATGAGTTCCATACCATTTCCACGCCTCATATACATCGGGAATACCTATTCCCATTTGTTGAATTCCGCTTATTATCATTTACTTCCAAGCTTTAACTTGTGCATCAATCGCTTGATAAGCTCCATTTTTCAACTTCTCACGAACATCACTAAAGGCAATTAACGTTTTTTCTACATCATCCATCGTATGAGCAGCCGTTGGTATTAATCTCAATAAAATAATTCCTTTGGGAATCACTGGATATACAACAATAGAACAGAATATATGAAAATTTTCTCTCAAATCATACACCAATTGAGTAGCTTCTGCAACCGACCCTTTCATAAAAACAGGTGTTACACAACTATTTGTTCCTCCAATATCAAACCCACGTTCTTTCAATCCAGATTGAAGTGCATTCACTATTTTCCAAAGATTATCCTTCAATTCTGGCATAGATTTCAACATGTCCAATCTTTTTTGATTACCAATTACAAATGGCATCGGCAAAGATTTGGCAAACATTTGAGAACGCATATTGTATTTCAAATACCGAATCATCATTTTATCCCCTGCAAAGAAAGCCCCAATACTTGCCATAGATTTGGCAAATGTTGCAAAATAGATATCAATCCCATCTTGTACCCCTTGCTCTTCTCCTGCTCCTGCTCCTGTTTTACCTAGCGTACCAAATCCATGAG
>CAZOHX010000463.1:0-3131 GCA_964579315.1 uncultured Saprospiraceae bacterium | reverse complement strand
TTCAAGATGCTATTCGGGATGCAGGTTTTGAACCTTGGTTAAGAAATCAACAATATGAAGCACGGGAATTACCTGAATCGATTATTCAACAAGAATTAGATCATTCAAAATTGATTGTAGATTAATTTTTAATTTAATTAGAAATCACTCAACCCATAAAATCTATGCTGTACGATAAAATACAAGAAGCCATCGAATATATCCATTCCGAAGTTGATTTAAAACCAAGATTTGGAATCGTATTAGGTACGGGATTAGGTGGATTGACCCAAGAGATTGACATTGTAAAAGCAATTGACTATACGGAAATACCGCATTTTCCACAATCAACAGTAGAAGGACATCAAGGAAAATTGATTTTTGGATATATCAACCAAATTCCAATAGTAGCCATGTCTGGTAGATTTCACTTTTATGAAGGCTATTCAATGCAAGAAGCAACTTTTGGAATTCGAGTATTGAAATTCTTGAATATTGAAAAATTATTTATTTCAAATATATCAGGTAGTGTAAATCCCAATATGGAAGCAGGAGATATTGTAATTTTAAGAGATCATATCAATTTACAAGCATCCAATCCGTTGATAGGCGTCAATGATGCACGTTTAGGTCCTAGATTTCCTGATATGTTGAATGTATATGACAAAAACTTAATACAAATGGGACTCGAAATTGCAAAAAATAACGATATCCATATCCATACAGGAGTGTATCTATCATTGCAAGGACCAAGTTTGGAAACACCCGCAGAGTATCAAATGATACATAAGTTGGGTGCTGATTTGGTGGGCATGTCCACAGTTCCCGAAGTAATTGTTGCAAAGCACATGAGTTTACCTGTTTTTGTACTTTCGGTGGTTTCCAATAAGAGTTTCCCTATTGAAGAAATACGAGAAACGACTATTGAAGAAGCTATCGCAGTTGCCAATGCAGCTGAACCAAAAATGAGTTTAATCGTAAAAAACATGATTTCAAAACTATCAATTAACAACTAATATTTTAAAAAGTGTACAGGCTAGATGAAAACGAAATTAGTTTCCCGCATCCTTCTTTGGCAGACGAAAATGGTATTTTAGCGATTGGTGGAGATTTATCTCCTCAAAGATTGATTTTCGCTTACGAAAATGGCATTTTTCCTTGGTTCAATGAAGGAGAACCCTATATTTGGTGGTCTCCAGACCCTAGATTTGTACTTTTTCCAGAAGATTTAAAAGTTTCAAAAAGTATGCGTCCTTATTTTAATCAAGGAAAATTTAAAGTTACTTATGATACGGTTTTTAGAGATGTAATGTATGAATGTCAGCAATCTTTTCGCAAAGGACAGCTTGGTACATGGATTACAGAAGATATGATTGAAGCCTATGTGAAAGTGCATGAATTGGGTCTAGCCCACTCCGTAGAAGTATGGGATAATGGAAATCTTGTAGGAGGATTATATGGAATCAGTCTTGGAAAATGCTTTTTTGGAGAATCCATGTTTCAAAAAAAATCAAACGCATCGAAATTCGGTTTTATTACTTTGGTCAGAAAATTGAAGGCATTAAGTTTTAATCTGATTGATGCACAAACTCCGACCAAGCATTTAGCGAGTTTGGGAGCGAAAAATATTCCAAGAGCAGATTTTTTAGACATTTTAGAAAAAAATAAAAAGGAAAAAACGTTAGTTGGCAACTGGGATCAAATTTTAAATACATGAAAAAAATATGGATTGCTTTATTGTTTTTGACTTCAGTTTCATTTGGACAAAACCAAACAGAAGTATCACTTGCATCGCCACATGATGCGGTCTATACCCATTTATTTTATCTCCAACCCGAACAATATCGTCCAGCATTGGCGGCATTACCATTTCAAAATGGAATCGATTCAAATCTTGCCAAAACTTATGCCATTCAGCTCAAACAGATATTGGATGGAGAAGGGTTGTATGTGATGATGCAAAAATTACCCACGGAGAACAACTACCAAGATTCCATCAGCAAAAAAGCTGTTTTCACTATTTTTCCCAAGGAAATGCCCCAAATTTACCTTGAAAAAGTCAATAACCAATGGTTTTATTCAAAAGAGACTATTGCGAGTATCCCCAAACTACATCGTAAAGTATATCCATTTGGTACGAATATTTTAGTCGATTTACTCCCCGCTTCTTCCCAAAAAGTATTTTTAGGTTTGGCTTTATGGCAAATTTTGGGTTTCGTCATACTCCTTTTTGTTGCATTTATTTTTTATGAACTCTTAAAATTATTGGTCAAACCATTGGTGCATCGAATCAGTAGATCTCAGAATCGTATCGCAACTGGAGACACCCATATTATCAACAAAATAACACGTCAATTGACCTTGCTAATTGTTCTATACTTTTTGAAAATCATTTTACCAATTCTATTGCTTTCTCCCACATGGTCGCACTACGTTATGCTTCTTGTGAAAATTGCAATGACTGTATTTTTTGCCAATTTACTTTACAGAATTTGGGCTCTTGTCGTGCTTTATGCATCCAATTTTGCAAGGACAACTGAAGATAAAATGGACGAGCAATTGCTACCCATTATCAATAAAATTGTACAATTTTTGATTATTGGTGGCGGTCTAATTTACGTTTTGCAATTATTAAATGTAAATGTAACCGCTTTGATTGCGGGAGTTTCCATTGGTGGATTAGCATTAGCTCTTGCATCACAAGATACCGTTAAGAATTTAATTGGCTCCGTGATGATTTTCATAGACAAACCCTTTCAAATTGATGATTACATCGAAGTAAATGGACAAGGGGGAACCATTGTTGAAGTTGGATTCCGAACCACTAGGGTGAGAATGTCTGATTCGTCAATACTCTCCATTCCCAATGGAAATATTGCAAATATGGCAGTCATTAATAAAGGAGTGCGAACATTTCGGTTATTTCAAACTACACTTGGCGTCACCTATGACACATCTCCTGCACTAATTGAGCAATTTCTTTCAGGATTAAAAAATATCATAGAAAAGCACCCGTTCACAGACAAGGAAAACTATTTGGTCAATTTAACAGAATTAGGAGCATCCTCAATCAATATTTTGTTTAGAGTGCCGCTATTGATAGATGATTATGCTACAGAATTGAATACTAAGGAAGAGTTGTTGTTTTCGAT